>NZ_JBSPKY010000130.1:0-237 GCF_053848025.1 Mesorhizobium sp. 128a
CGTTCATCGGCTACGCCGGCAACGTCATCCAGGATACGCTCGTTCCCTACGGCGATTTCGACACCAACGTCATCCAGTACTACTTCGACGCTGGCAACGGCTTCTCGGCCGTGATCTCGCTCGAAGAAGGCGCGGGCGGCGGCACGGCCGGTTCCTACGGCGTGGGCACGATCGACAGCTACGTTCCGCATGTCGTCGGCGGCGTGAAGTACACGCAGGGCTGGGGCGCCATCACCG
>NZ_JBSPKY010000131.1:0-236 GCF_053848025.1 Mesorhizobium sp. 128a
GTTCGAAGGCGCTGGCCGAAATCCTCAGCAATGTCGCGGCTGGCGAAAGCTATGTCTCGCCGACACTATCGGCCCGGCTTCTGTCGGACCTGTTGCAGCCGGCAACCCGCAAAACCGACCCCATCCAGCAGCTCACCAGCCGCGAGGACGATATACTGCGACTGGTGGGGGAAGGCTTGAGCAACAAGGAAGTCGCCGCACGGCTTTCACTGCAGGAGAAGACGGTCAAGCATCAC
>NZ_JBSPKY010000132.1:0-232 GCF_053848025.1 Mesorhizobium sp. 128a
TCAAGGCGGCAGTCGCCCTGGACGGCATTGGCGGACCGGATCTGAAACCCGAGATCGAAGCTCGTGTCGCCCGCCTCTTCCGATGGCATATTGATCCGGCACCGCTTGGCTTGTGGGTCGACAGGATTGACGAGCGCGGGAGGTCACTGGCCACCGAGGTCCCGGCGAGCATCTTCTACCACCTGGTGACGGCGTTGATGCAGTATCTGGACAAGACTGGAGGACAGGTCGA
>NZ_JBSPKY010000133.1:0-225 GCF_053848025.1 Mesorhizobium sp. 128a
CACCAGTAGAGCCGGTTGCTCCGGTCGAGCCAGTCGCACCGGTCGAGCCAGTTGCGCCGGTCGAGCCAGTTGCACCTGTCGAGCCGGTGGCGCCGGTCGAGCCAGTTGCTCCGGTCGAGCCAGTTGCCCCGGTCGAGCCAGTCGAACCAGTCGCCCCGGTCGAGCCAGTTGCACCTGTCGAGCCAGTCGCACCGGTCGAGCCGGTTGCTCCGGTCGAGCCAGTTG
>NZ_JBSPKY010000134.1:0-221 GCF_053848025.1 Mesorhizobium sp. 128a
GCATGCCAAAGTCCTGCTCGTTCTCCAGATTGTCGATCGCTCCCCAGTCGGCGGCAGGAAGCCCAGCAGGGCTATCGCCTGGTCCGGAACCAGGTTCGGGTACGTTTCGGTTCAGCCAATGCTGGTCCTGCAGCCAGTCCGGTGTCTCTGCTTGGTCGAGGAGCATGCCTAGGTCCTGCCCGTCGTCCTGCGGATTGGCAATCGCTCCCCGGTCGGCGGCA
>NZ_JBSPKY010000135.1:0-214 GCF_053848025.1 Mesorhizobium sp. 128a
GCCATGGATTGGAACCGCGTTGAAGGAAACTGGAAACAGGTAAAGGGCAAGGTCAAGGAACAGTGGGGCAAGCTTACCGACGACGATCTCGACCGCATTGCGGGCAAACGCGATCAGCTCGAAGGCAAGATCCAGGAACGATACGGAATCGAGAAGGATCGGGTCCGGAGAGACGTTGACGACTGGTACTCGATGCAAGGTTGGTAGGCTAGTT
>NZ_JBSPKY010000136.1:0-213 GCF_053848025.1 Mesorhizobium sp. 128a
AACCGGTAGAACCGGTAGAACCGGTAGAACCGGTAGAACCGGTAGAACCGGTAGAACCGGTAGAACCTGTCGCTCCGGTATCACCAGTTGCACCCGTGGCTCCGGTAGAGCCTGTCGCACCAGTCGAGCCTGTCGAGCCTGTCGCACCGGTAGAACCTGTCGCTCCGGTATCACCGGTTGCACCTGTGGCTCCTGTAGAGCCGGTTGCTCCAG
>NZ_JBSPKY010000137.1:0-210 GCF_053848025.1 Mesorhizobium sp. 128a
CGCCTGAGGCGTCCCTGCCGGGACGTGAGCCGAGCCATTCCGCTGATGGGGTTGCACCGCTGTCTCAGCAAAGTGCGTCGTCCACATTGAAGGCTCGTCCCGCGAAGCTCCATCATGCGGCGACTAATGTCGACCGCGAAGACAACCATGCACCCGGCAGTGTCGCTTCAACAAACTCCACGCTTGACGCCCCAACTGCGATTAGACAAC
>NZ_JBSPKY010000138.1:0-204 GCF_053848025.1 Mesorhizobium sp. 128a
AAATGCCACGGCACCTCGACAACCTCGTCGGCGATCGACGGGCTCTCCAAGACCGACTCGGGGTGCCACAGACAATCGCCATCGAGGCAAGTCATCCGGAGCCGGCGTCAAGCTCGAAACCGAAACGCCGCAATCTCAAGAGGTTGGCTGCAATCCCTGAATTTGTGAACAAAGCGGTGAAGACGAGATTTCAGCTGTCACGCG
>NZ_JBSPKY010000013.1:0-207583 GCF_053848025.1 Mesorhizobium sp. 128a
CGGAAACCACTTCGCTGCGCCCCTGCCGTCTCTCCAGGCGTCCAAAGCCTAATAACGCAACAGGCCCACGAGGGGGGAGATCAGCCAATTATCCGCGCTCCGGGAACATCGCCTTCAGCCCTTCACGCGACGCCTTGGCCACCCCGCGCTCGGTGATCAGCCCCGTCACCAGCCGCGCTGGCGTCACGTCAAAAGCCGGGTTCGCAGCAGGCGTCGCATCCGGCGACACGCGCACCTGCGCAATCTTCCCATCCGCCGTCTTGCCCCAGACCAGCGACACCTCATCACCCGACCGTTCCTCGATCGGAATCTCGGCCAGCCCGTCACCCACCGTCCAGTCGATGGTCGGCGAGGGCAGGGCGACATAGAAGGGAACATCATTGTCGGCGGCGGCGAGCGCCTTGAGGTAGGTGCCGATCTTGTTGCAGACATCGCCATTGGCTGTGGTGCGGTCGGTGCCGACGATCACCATGTCGATTTCGCCACGCTGCATCAGATGGCCGCCGGCGTTGTCGACGATCAGCGTGTGCGGCACGCCGTGGCCGGCCATCTCCCAGGCGGTCAGTTGGGCCCCCTGGTTGCGCGGCCTGGTTTCGTCGACATAGACGTGGACCGGAATGCCGGCCTCGACAGCCAGATAGATCGGCGAGGTCGCGGTGCCGTAGTCGACGGTCGCCAGCCAGCCGGCATTGCAATGGGTGAGGATGTTGACCGGCTCGCCCGGCCTCTTGCGCGCAGCGATCTCCTTGACGACTTTCAGGCCGTTCTCGCCGATGGCGCGGTTCAGCCCGACATCCTCGTCGGCGATCTCCGCGGCGCGCTTGTAGGCGGCCTCAGCGCGTTGCGCCGGTGGGAGCGGCTTGAGGAAGCGGCGCATTTCGTCCAGCGCCCAGCGCAGATTGATCGCCGTCGGCCGCGTCTTGTGCAGCGTCTCCCACACCGCGTCGAGCGCTGCGTCCGTCGGGTCGTCCGCCATCTGAATGGCAACGCCATAGGCGGCGGTGACGCCGATCAGCGGCGCGCCGCGCACCCACATGTCGCGGATGGCGGTGGCGATGCCGTCGACCGTGCCTATCCTTTCGACGCGGAACTCATGCGGAAGCCAGCGCTGGTCGATGATCTCGACCGCGCGCTTGTCGTCGCTCAGCCAGATGGTGCGGTAATGGCGCTCGCCGACGTTCAAATCCTGCTCTCCCGTTCGATCAGCGTGGCCAGATTGTTGACCTCGTCGATGCTGTGGATCTGGCGCCGGTTGACGGCGATGTGGCGGCCGAATTTCAACGCCTTGGCCTCGCAAGAGGCGCGCAGATCCTCGTCCTCGATGGTCTCGAAATCGGCATTGTGGGCGAGGCCGAGAATGCGCCGATGCACCTCGATGCCGGCAAAGCCCAGGAGGTCGGCCCAGATCTGGTCCAGCACATGATCGAGCGCCTGCTCCGAGGCGAGAATGTCGCCCTGATCCTCGAACAGGCTCTTCTGGTAGAGCATGCCGGTGCGCTCGGTCCGCCACAGATGCGAGAACTCGGCGCGGAACACCGACCATGTCTCGTTCGTCACCCCGAGCAGATAGGCGCGCATGGAGTCGCGCTTGCCCTGCTGCTCATGGCCGCGCTGCGAAAAGAAGGACATCCAGAAATTGGCGAGCAGCATGCCCACGTCGAAGGCCATCGGACCGTAGAAGGCGAACTCCGGATCGATCATCCTGGTCTCGGTGTCGGTGACCATGATCGAGCCGGAATGCAGATCGCCATGCAGCAGGGTTTCGGCATTGGCGGCGAAGATATGCTTCAGCCGTTGTGCCTCCACCTTGAGGTCGCGGTCGGCGCGCAGTTCGGCGACCAGGCCGTCCAACTGCGGCGAGGTATGCCGGTTCAGCTTGGCGTCGAAATAGGGGTCGGAAAACACCAGGTCCTCGGTGATGCCGCAAAGCTCGACATTGTCGGCGAACAGCGCCAGGTCCGCCTTGCGGTCCTTGGTCGGCATGGAGAGATCGGAGCCGCGAAACAAAGTGCGGGCCATGAACAGGCCGATGTCGCGCGCAATGTTGGGAAGCTGGCGGCCGTCGATCAGGGCGCGGCGCAGGATGATATGCGGCGGCGCCAGATATTCCATGATGATCAGCGCCTGACCCTCGTCGAAATGGTAGATCGCTGGCACCGAGCCTGGCGAGCGCGCCTCTTGCCGTGTCAGCGCATGGTATTCGAAGAAGGAGCGTTTGAGCGGCAGCGGCCAGCTGTCGCCGACGAGGCGGACATAGGGCAGGGCCTGTTTGACGACGGCAGCACCCGACGCGCCTTCGACGATGAAGACGAGGTTCAGATTGCCGTCGCCGACCTCGCGCACCTTCCAGGCGCTGGTGTCTTTGCCGATCTTTGAGCAAAGCGCGCCGTTGGCGCCGAGGCGCGTAGCAAGCGTCTCGACCGACAGTGCTTCGAACGGCAATTTTCCAGTCATTCCTCACCCTCCCGCTTGTTCGTTCCGATCATAGTGGAGCGATGGCGGCGGGGCCAAGCTAGGAAGCTGTCTGGCAATTGTCAATCGAGTTGACAATTGATGACATAGCCCATAGCGTCATCGTCAGGGAGGAACGAATGGGCAATGATGCCGTGTTCCGCGTGGACGGCCTGAGGAAGTCCTTTGGCCATATCGAGGTGCTTGGCGGCGTCTCGCTCGAATTGCATGCCGGTGAGATCACCGTTCTGATGGGCGCCAACGGCGCCGGCAAGTCCACCCTCGTGAAAATCATCAGCGGCGTCTACGACCATGCCGGCGGCACGATGAGCCTCGCCGGGGACAGCTTCGCGCCGAGCACGCCAGCCGAGGCGATCCGCGCCGGCGTCGTCACCGTCCATCAAAACATAAATGACGGCGTTGTCGCCGATCTCGATGTCGCCACCAACCTGACGCTCGACCGGCTGAGCGGCAAGGGCGCGCCGCTGCTGTTCAATCCGGGCCGCGTGCGGCGCGAGGCGAGGGCGGTCGCCGACCGCATGGGGCTGACCATCGACCTCAGGGCGCGGGTCAGCGACCTGTCGCTAGCCGACCGCCAGATGGTGGCAATCGCGCGCGCCATGGCGCACCAGCCGAAAGTGCTGATCCTTGACGAGCCGACTTCGTCCCTGTCCAGCGCCGAGGCCGACCGGCTGTTTTCGCTGCTCGACCGGCTGCGCGAGCAAGGCGTCGCCATCCTCTACATCTCGCACCGCATGTCAGACATCAGGCGGCTTGCCGACCGCATCGTCTCGATGCGCGACGGCGTCGTCTCAGGCGTGTTCGAGCAGAAGCCGCTCGACTATGAGGGCGCGGTCAACGCAATGCTCGGCCGCAAGATCCATCTCGACCGCATCGAAGCCAAAAGCGCTGCCAAGCCGATCCTGACCATCACAGGCCTGCGCATCGCGCCGGGAGCCCGGCCGATCTCACTGACGCTCGGCGATGGCGAGGTCGTTGCCGTCACCGGTCTCGTCGGCGTCGGCAAGACCGTGCTGGCCGAAACGCTATTTGGAGTGCGCAAGCCACTTGCCGGCACGATGGCTTTGAACGGCAAGCCGTATGCACCTGCATCGACGGGCGAGGCCATTGCCGCCGGCGTGTTCCTGGTTGCCAAGGACCGTGGCGAAAGCGGCATCGTCGGCGGTTTCAACATCCAGGAAAACATCAGCCTTCCCTTCCACAAGCGCATGTCGCGTTTTGCCGTGCTCAAGCGCGGCCTCGAACGCGCCACCGCCCGCCGCCAGATCGAAGATCTCGGCATCGTCTGCCGCTCCGAGAAGGACGAAATGACCACGCTGTCGGGCGGCAACCAGCAGAAGGTGATGGTCGCGCGCTGGATGGCGCAGGCAGCCAGACTGTTCATCCTCGACGAGCCGTTCCAGGGCGTCGACATCTCGGCCAGGCGCGACATCGCCGCCAAGCTGAGGGCCAGCGCCAATGGCCGCGCCACGCTGCTCTTCGTCACCGAGCTCGACGAAGCGCTGGAGACGGCCGACCGCATCCTGGTGATGTCGGAGCAGACCATCGTCGGCGAACACCGCAATGCCGATGTCGATCTCGACCGCCTGCTGGCAGAAGTCGCCGGCGGGCCGCTGCACAGCGCGGCGTGAGCCAAGATGATTGACGAACTGACGACGAGAATTGGAATGGAGTGCATGGGTTTGAGTTGGGTATTGACGGCGGGCGCTGAATGACACTGCGCGATTACGCCATCCGCTATGGGTTCATCGTACTGTTATTCGGGTTGATCGCGTATTTCGCCGTCGCCGCCGATGGGTTCGTCTCGCCGCAAAGTGCCGTCTTCATCTTTCAATCGGTCGCCATCACCGGCGTGCTGGCGCTCGGCGTCACTGCCACGCTTGTCGTCGGCGGTTTCGACCTCTCGATCGGCTCGGTCGCGACCTCTGCCATGATGGCAGCGTCCTATGCCATGGTCGTGCTGGAGCAGAACGCGTTCGTTGCCGTTCTCGCCTGCATCCTCATCGGCGTGCTCGTCGGCCTCATCAACGGTTGGCTGATCGTCTATATGCGGGTGCCCGATCTCTTGGCGACGCTCGGCATGATGTTCCTGCTTGTCGGCCTGCAACGCATCCCGACGGAAGGGCGCTCGATCGCCACCGGCATGACCATGCCGGACGGCTCGGTCGCCAACGGAAAATTCTCCGACGCGTTCCTGGCGCTCGGCCGCCACCGCTTCGACTTCTTCATCCCGAACCTCATTCCGGTCTCGGTCGTGGTGCTGATCGTGCTGGCGCTGCTGATCTGGTTCTTCCTCGAATACACCCGTTTCGGCCGCATGATGTATGCCGTCGGCAGCAATGAACGCGCCGCTGAACTCGCCGGCGCGCCTGTCAAGGCATACAAAATCTGGGCCTACGTCATTTCAGGAGTTTTTGCCTCGATCGGCGGCATTTTGCTCGCGGCACGGCTTGGACGCGGCGACATCGCCTCGGGTAATAATCTGCTGCTCGATGCGGTTGCCGCGGCGCTGATCGGTTACGCGGTGCTTGGCGCCGCCAAGCCGAACGCTTTTGGCACCGCCGTCGGCGCGCTGTTCGTCGGCATTCTGCTGCAAGGCCTGACCATGATGAACGCGCCCTACTACACGCAGGATTTCGTCAAGGGCGTGGTTCTGGTCGTCGCCCTTGTCTTCACCTTCGCCCTTTCCGGCAGGGGCAGGAGATAGAAACGGCTGCCGGAACAGTTTGGGTTCAACAAATGGAGGAAACAACGTGAACGTCACAAGAAGACTTCTGGGGAAGGTCGCGCTCGGGCTTGCCGGCGCAACCATGCTGATGCAGGTGCCGGCTCTGGCCGCGGACAAGCTGGCGCCGTTCGACAAGCCGGGCGTCAAGATCGCGCTGGTGCGCTATCTCTCGACCGGCGATTTCTTCCAGGCCTATCTCTCGGGCGTCGAGGCGCAGTCCAAGGCGCTCGGCGTCGATCTGCGCGTGCTCGACAGCCGCCAGGACGCGGCCTTGCAGGCCGACATGGTCGACCAGGCCATCGCGCTCGGCGTCCAGGGCATCATCATCCAGCACGGCCTGACGGAATCGATGAAGGACGCCGCCCAACGCGCCGTCGACGCCGGCATCAAGGTCGTCGCCTTCGACGTCAATGTCGAAAATCCGAAGATCCCGCAGGTCGAACAGTCGGACAAAGACCTGGCCCGCCTCGCACTGGAGCAGGCGGTTAAGGACAATGGCGAGAGCTGGAACGCCGGTTACGTCTATGTCGCCGGCATCGCGCCGCTCGACCGCCGCAACGAGACTTGGGTCGACGTGAAGAAGAAATACGCCGGCATCAAGGAAGTGGCGATGTTCGGCACGCTCGACAACCCGATCGCCAACTCGGTCGCCAACCAGGCGCGCTCGGTGCTGTCGGCGCACCCGGACATCAACGTGATGTTCGCCCCCTATGACGAATTCGCCAAGGGTGTGAAGATCGCCGTCGACGAGGCGGGCCTGAACAAGAAGATCAAGATTTACTCCGCGGACATCTCGACCTCGGACATATCAGCCATGCGCGAGACCGACAGCGCCTGGGCAGCGACCGCCGCCACCAACCCGGCCGTCGTCGGCCAGGTTTCGGTGCGCGCCCTGGCGCAACTGCTCGCCGGTGAAGACCCCGGCCACAATGTCATCGTGCCGCCGACGCTGATCACCCAGAAGGACTTGATCGACAAGGACATCAAGAACATGGAAGACCTGTCGGCCAAGCTGCCGCAATTCGCCCATGCCGATGTCGCTATGCCGGCCTGGATGCCGAACCCGAACGCGAAGTAGGGTCAGCTACAAATCACAAAGCCGCCTGCAACAATCGCTGCAGGCGGCTTTTTGCCGAAGATATCTTCACTCGTTAAACAGGTCGGAATGAGAGCCCGTGCGGGCAAGCTGCAGTTCATCGCCGGCGACGCGATAGATCAACAGCCAATCCGGTTCCAGGTGAGCATCCCGATAACCCTTCCAATCGCCTTTCAAAGGGTGATCCTTATAGCTCGCCGGCAGTTCGTGCTCGGTAATCAGCAGGCCCAGGACGGCGCGCAACTTGCCGACATCTTTGCCGCGCTTCTCCATACGCTTCACATCCCTACGGAATTGCCCGGAGCGAACGGGCGTGAGCATGTCAGATACCCAAATCCTTGAACAAGGCATCGGCCGACCCCAGCCGCTTGCCCTTGCCTTGTTCCAGTTCGGCCATGGCCTTCCGGGTGGTTGCGTTAGGCACCTTCACCGGGAAGGGGAATTCCTTGTCGGCGGCAACGCGAACTAGCAGCAGGCGAATGGCATCGGAGACCGACAGTCCCATCGCCGCCAGAGCTTCCGTTGCTTGATCCTTTGTCGCGGCATCGATGCGAGCGCGGACGACCGTATCCGTTGCCATATCGTGACTCCTTCTTATTGAGCCACAATGTAGCTACAGTCGCCCGTTCTTGCAAGCGCATCTCTCAGCTTGAACGCCGAACTCTCGCCAACCCATGCGCCACCAGCCGGTCGATGACCTCCGGATAGCCGACACCGCTTGCCGCCATCGCCTTGGCGTACATGCTGATGTCGGTGAAGCCGGGGATGGTGTTGAGCTCGTTGATCACGAACGTCATGTCCGGCATCAGGAAAAAGTCGACGCGCGCCATCGCATCGCAACCGACGGCCCTGAACGCCTTTGCGGCCGTGTCGCGCATGGCGGCTTCGACCTCCGGCGGCAGCTGCGCCGGCACCACCAATGCCGCGCCATTCTCGTCGATGTATTTGGCGTTGTAGTTGTAGAAGCCGTGGCTTTCCGCCGGCACGATCTCGCCCGGCCGTGAGACGAAGAGCTCGCCATCGGTGCTCTCCAGCACGCTGTATTCGATCTCGCGGCCGCGAATGAATTCCTCCGCAAGCAGCTTGCGATCATGCTGTAAAGCTTCCGCGAGCGCCCGCTCGAATTCCTGGCTGCCATTGACCTTTGCCACGCCGACCGACGAGCCCTGCCGCGCCGGCTTAATGAAGATCGGCAGGCCAAGCTGGTCTTCCAGCACCGCCAGAGAGGGTGCCGCACCGTCCTCGATCGTCACCGAGCGCGTGACGGGCACCCCTGCCGCCTTGAGAAGCCGCTTGGCGACATCCTTGTCGAGCGCGGCCGCCGAACCGAGGATGCCGCAGCCGGCAAGCGGCACGCGCGCCACCTCGGCCAGCCCTTGCACAGCGCCGTCCTCGCCATACAGGCCGTGCAGCACCGGAAACAATATATCGATGGCGGGCAGGTCGTGCGGCGCACCCCTGGCGGGGATCGCCAGCATCCGCCCATGTCCGCCCGGCACCAGGCAAAGCTGCGTTCCGTCTGACGGCGTCGCCAGCGCACCATCCTCGAAGCGGCTTAGCAGCCATTGCCCCTCACGGGTGACGAAGACCGGAACGGCATCGTATTTCGCCGGATCCAGCGCACGCATGACATTGGTTGCCGAAAGCAGCGAAACCTCATGTTCGGCGGAACGCCCGCCGAAGAGCACGCCGATACGAAGTCTTTTCGCTGCCATCGAGAACTCCACCAAGGATCAGGGTTGGAGCTCGCATGCGAAACACATGGCGTCCCCCTAAACTGGTCGAGCAATAAGCGAAGGATTGGAGTGGGATTTTGACCGGTTCGAGCAGTTTTTCAGCACGAAGTGCGAAAGCGGCTTTCCGCCCGGAGTCCGTCAAGACCGGGAGCGGTTCGCCGTTTTGATGAGACGATGAACCGCTCCAGGCCTATGTCAGCGCAGCGCCGCCGCGATGTTGCCGCCGTCCACCGTGGTGACATCGGCGGTGGTGCGCTCGGCCAGCGCATGGTGCAGGAAGGCTTGCGCGACGTCATCGGCCGTCACTTCCTGCCCGAGCAGATTGCCGGACATGTATTCCTTCTCCGACACGCCGCGCGCGCCGGAGCGGCTGGCGATCATGGCGTCGGTCAACAGGCCGGAGCGAATACGGTCGGCATTGACCGCATTGGAGCGGATGCCATGCGCGCCGTAATCGAGCGCATATTGCCGGGACAGGAACAGCGTTGCCGCCTTGGGCACGCCATAGGCGCCGAATTTCGGGCCGGGATTGACCGCCTGCTTGGAGGTGTTGAAGAGCAGCGCGCCGCCGGTGCCTTGTTCCAGCATGATGCGCACCGCGTTCTGCGCCGCCGACTGATGCGCGAAGAAGTTGAGCTCGAAACTCTTGCGCAGCAGAGCATCGTCGAGTTCGCCGATGCGGCCTTCCCAGGCGGCCCCTGCGTTGGAGACCAGGATGTCGACGCCGCCATAGACGGCGACAGCCTTGTCGAAGGCAGCGCGCATTTCGGCAGGGTTGGTGATGTCGGCGCCGACGCCGATCGAATTGTTGCCGGCGGCCTTCGCGGCCTCGGCCGCCTTTGTCGCGTCGAGATCGACGACGACCGCATGCGCGCCATTGGCGGCGAACAGCTTGGCCGTAGCGGCACCGATGGCGCCGGCGCCGCCGGTGATCAGCACCACCTGGCCGGTCAGCGGCTTCGGCTTGTTGGAGGCAAGCTTGGCCTGTTCCAGCGACCAGTATTCGAGCGGGAACAGGTCGGCCTTGGACAGCGGATGGAAGCTGCCCACGGCCTCAGCGCCGCGCACCGCCTCGATCCACATCTCACCGACATCCGAGGCGATCTTTGCATCCTTCAGCGTCCGGCCATGGCCGAACATGCCGAGGCCCGGCACCAGCGTCAGCCGCGGCATTGGATCGAGCGTGGTGCGCTTGACGTCGTCCAGCGCGTCATTGGTCTCGAAATAGGCGCGGTAATCCTTGGCGAAGGCGTCGACATGGCTCTTGATGATTGCCTTGTAGTCGCCGGCCTTGTCGGCGTCCGGGGCCGGCACCGCCATCGGCCCGGTCTTGATGCGGATCGACAGGTCAGGCGTCGACACGCCGCGCGCGGCATAGTCGGCAATCCCGGCCGAGTTGATGAAGTCGACGATGGCGTCCGAGGTACGGAAGTCGCTGATCATGCGGTCGAAGCGGCCTTCGCCGCGCGACACCGCCACCGCGCCGCGCAGCGCCGGTGCGATGGAGGCCGGTGTCGCCAGCCTTGCCGGCAACGCGGCCTTGGCCGGTTGCGGCTTGCCGTTCCTGGCGACATAGTCTTCCGCCACACTCACATAGTGAATCATTCGGTCATAGGCCTGCCTGGCATCATCGCCGAAGGTGAAGATGCCATGCTTGTCGAGGATCAGGCCTTCGACATCAGGATCGGCGTCGTAGACATCGGCCGCCACTTTGGCGAGGTCGAAGCCTGGCTTGATGTAGGGGACATAACCCAATCTGTCGCCGAACACGGTCTTGATCAGCGCCTTGCTGTCCGCCTGGTCGACGATGGCGAGGATCGCCGTCGAATGGGTGTGATCGACGAATTTGTGCGGCAAGAAGGCATGCAGCAGCGTCTCGACCGACGGGTTGGGGGAGGCGGGGTCGATGAGGTTTGCCCGCTGCAGCGCCACCATGTCCTCATCGGCGAGGCTGTCCAGCGCGCGTGCCTTGAGCAGCGCGGCCATCTTCACCGCCGGCAGGCCTTGCGGCTCGATGACGCCCATGTCCCAGCCGCTGCCCTTGACGCACAGCACGTCCCACTCGTCGCCGACGAGATCGGTCGCCTTGGTCTTGCAGGAGGTGTTGCCGCCGCCATGCAGCACCAGCCGCGGCTCGCCGCCGAGCAACCGGGTCGTGTAGACCCGCAGCGCGAGGTCGCGGGCAACGCCCTTTTTCGCATAGTCGGCAACCAGTCTTTCCGCGTCGCCATCATTCCAAAGGTTCTTCATTTCGCTATGTCCGCTTTGCTGTCTTTGTTGTGTTGGTGTGAACAGGAATGCCGCGACGCCTTGATGACAATGCGCCGGCTGCAAGGATCTCGTTTCTCAGGAAGCCTTTTTCGCTCCCGCTGCGACCCCCGCACCGGCATGGTCGAGCAGCCGCCGCGCCATGCTGGCGCCCACGACCAGATGCGTGCACAGACCGCCTGCGAGTGCCGCCAGCAGCGGCCCGAACTTGCTGTCCTCCTGCACCACCATCAGGCGCTTTTCGATCTGGCGTAGCGACGCGAGCGAGGCCGAAATGACGCGGCGGTTGTAGCTGCAGTCGAGCGCCTTGCCGGTGGCATCGATGATCTGGCCGGCGATGACGCCGGCGGCCCCCGCCTCGCGCAACACCCCCATCTCGCCGGCGCTCAGCGCACCGCATTTGACGACATGGCTGTCGGCGTCGACGGTTCCGACAGAATAGAGCGCGAGATCGCAGTTGCTGATATCCGACAATTGCCCGCGGATCACCGGTTCGGCGCGCAGGCCATGCGCCAGCAATTCCGTCGTCAGCACCAGCGGCGCGTAGAAATTCAGCCCCTTGGCGTTGAGCCGCCGCGCGATCTCCATCGTGCACTGGTCGGGCCGATAGGAATAGGGCGCGCCGAGATTGCCGCAGAGCTGCACCACCGTGACGTCCTGCAGGTCGGCATAGGACATGATGTCGGCGATTGTGTAGACGGTGCGGCCCCAGGCGACGCCGATCCGGTCGCCTTTCTTCACCAGTTCCAGAAAGACGCTCGCCGCCAGCACCGCAATGTCGGTCGACGGATCGAGAACATAGTCGTTCTCCGGCGCGATCCACACCGCATCGAGCTTCAGCGCATCCTCGAGCTGGCGCGCCAGCACATCGTCGGTGAACAGCTGCGTCGAGGTCGAAATATTGACGATGCCGGTCTCGCGCGCCTTGCGCAGGTACATAGCCACCGACGCTCGGGAAATGTTAAGCTGGCTTGCGACCTGGTCCTGGCGCAGGCCATGGGCATAATAGAGCCACGCGGCCTTGTGGATAAGCTGTTCTGCCGGTCGGATCGCCATGCCGTCTCCTCGCTGACATTATTCACGGCTCTCGACAAAAGTCAAACTGGCATGGGTACATGATACCTTCTTGCCTGTCGAAACTGGACAATCATTGCGCCAAATGTGCCTGGTCGGGATTCGCTGATGGTGACGTGGCCGAAACCTGTGGTTAGAAGTTCTCAACAAAAGAAAATTCGGGGAGGAGCGGGATGGGCAATCCCTACGATCAGGATCTGGGCAAGAACGCTGCCAACCACCAGCCGCTGACGCCGCTCACCTATCTGGAGCGAGCGGCAAGGACCTATCCCGACCATGTCGCCATCATCCATGGCAACCAGCGCATAGACTATCGCACCTTTTGGCAACGCTCGCTCAAGCTCGCCTCGGCGCTGTCGAAGCGCGGCATCGGCAAGGGCGACACCGTCACCGTCATGCTGTCCAACACGCCGCCGATGCTGGAGGCGCATTTCGGCGTGCCGATGACCAAGGCGGTGCTGCATTCGCTCAACACCCGCCTCGACGCCGCCGTCATCGCCTTCCAGCTCGACCATGCCGAGACCAAGGTGCTGATCGTCGACCGCGAATTCTCCGGCGTCGTCAAACAGGCGCTGGCGCTGGCGAAAGTGAAGCCTCTGGTCATCGACTATGACGATCCCGACTATGCCACTGATGCGCCCTATCCGAAGGGTGAGCGCATCGGCGCGCTCGACTATGAGGATCTCGTCGCCGGTGGCGACGCGGATTTTGCCTGGTCGATGCCCGACGACGAATGGGACGCGATCTCGCTCAACTACACATCCGGCACCACCGGCAATCCGAAGGGTGTCGTCTACCACCATCGCGGCGCTGCCCTGATGGCCTACACCAACACCATCCATGCCGGCATGGCCAAGCACGCCGTCTACCTCTGGACGCTGCCGATGTTCCACTGCAACGGCTGGTGTTTTCCGTGGACGCTGGCCGTCCAGGCCGGAACCCATGTGTGCCTGCGCTGGGTGCGGCCGAAGCCGATCTACGACGCTATCGCCGACCATGGCGTCACGCATCTGTGCGGCGCACCCGTCGTCATGTCGGTGCTGATCAACGCCAGGGAAGAGGACAAGCGCCACTTCCCGCAGACAGTCACCTTCAACACCGCAGCCGCACCGCCGCCGGAAGCCGTGCTGTCGGGCATGGCCGATGCCGGCTTTGCTGTCACCCATCTCTACGGCCTGACCGAGACCTACGGTCCGGCGGTGGTCAACGAATGGCATGGCGAATGGGACGATCTCGACAAGGGATCGAAGGCGCAGAAGAAGGCCAGGCAAGGCGTGCGCTATGCCGCACTCGAAGGCCTGACGGTGATGGACCCCGAAATGATGCAAGAGACGCCGGCCGACGGCGAGACCATCGGCGAGGTCATGTTCCGCGGCAACATCGTCATGAAGGGCTATCTGAAAAACAGGAAGGCAACCGACGAGGCTTTTGCCGGAGGCTGGTTCCATTCCGGCGACCTCGGCGTCATGCACCCCGACGGCTACATCCAGCTCAAGGACCGCTCCAAGGACATCATCATCTCCGGCGGAGAGAATATTTCGTCGATCGAGGTCGAGGACGCGCTCTACAAACACGCGGCCGTCGCCTCCTGCGGCGTGGTGGCCAGGGCGGACGATAAATGGGGCGAGGTGCCAGTCGCCTATGTCGAGCTGAAGCCTGGCAAGGCGGCCAGCGAAGCCGAGATCATCGATCACTGCCGAGGACTGCTTGCGCGGTTCAAGGTGCCGAAGGCGGTGATTTTTGCCGAGATTCCGAAGACGTCGACGGGGAAGATCCAGAAGTTTCGGCTGCGCGAGATGGCGAGGGGCACGTAGGCTCGGTCAAATGCGCTAAGTCGAGTTCCTGCCCACCCCCCTCTGTCCTGCCGGACATCTCCCCCGCAAGGGGGAGATTGACAGCTTCGCCTTCGTACGGCTCCTGAAACGTTGCTGGTTGGCGAAAGCCGAAGTGACATCTGATCTCCCCCCTTGCGGGGAGATGTCCGGCAGGACAGAGGGGGTGGGAAGGATCGCCACGCCGAAAGACGACCTTGCTTGCGCTCCTGGCTCACGCCCACCCCCTGTCACCATCTGTCACCAATTATACGCGTACGTCGAATCTGCATTGACACCCTCTCTCTTTCGATTTACGAGTGACGAAAGTTGAAATTCGTCACTAGTCAAACGAAAGAGCCATGTCCGAAGCCGCCAGCATCATGGTCGACGCCGCCCGCCAGGAGAATGTCACCCGCATTCTCGACTGCGCCGAGCGCCTGTTCCGCCACTATGGTTACGGCAAGACCAATGTCGCCGATATCGCCCGCGAACTCGGCATGTCGCCGGCCAACATCTACCGTTTCTTCGCCTCCAAGGTTGAAATCCACCAAGCCGTCTGCGGCCGCATGCTCGGCGCCAGCTACAGGATGGCCTACGAGATCATGCATCTGCCGATCGGCGCCGAGGAGCGGCTGCGCCGTTATATCCATGCGCAGTACAAAATGACCATGGAAGTCATGCTCGACGACCAGAAGGTGCACGAGATGGTCATCGTCGCGCTCGAGCGTGACTGGGGCGTCATCGACAAGCATGTCGATTCTGTCCACGACCTGTTTGCCGAGGTGATCCGCGAAGGCATCGAGGCCGGCGAGTTCCGGGAACAGGATCCGGTCATCGCATCGCGCTGCTTCGGCGCCGCCACCGTCATTCTGTGCCACCCGCAAATGGTGGCGCAGTGCCTTGCCAAGACCAATCGGGCGATGCCCGACGACCTCATCGATTACGCAATCAAGGCCCTGAAATAACCGCCGCCCGCCGGGCGCCGGTGTCGACCGTTCATCTCCAGTCGGGAGTACGAAAGTGTCTTTGCCCAGTTCCATCCTCCGCCAGCTGCCGGCCGCCGGCCTGATCGTCGCCACGCTCGGGCTCGCCGCCTGCAGCCAGGAGAAGACCGAAGTCCAGGACATCATCCGTCCGGTCAAGGTGGTCGAGATCGGCCAGGCCGAAAACAGCCGTGAACTCGCCTATTCCGGTTCGGTGCGCGCCCGTACCGAAATGAATCTCGGCTTTCGCATCTCGGGCAAGGTGACCCAGCGCCTGGTCGATATCGGCCAGCATGTGACATCGGGCGATGTACTCGCCCGTATCGATTCCACCGACTACGAACTTTCGGTCAAGAGCGCCAAGGCCAGCCTCGATGCCGCCGAGCGGCAGGTCGAGACGGTCGATCTGTCCCGCAAGCGCGCCGAGCAGCTTTTTGCCAAGAACTTCACCTCGAAGTCGCAGCTCGAGCAGGCGACGTTGAGCTACAACCAGGCCGTGGCGACGCGCGATGCCGCCCGTTCGACCCTTTCGCAGGCGCAGAACCAGGTCGTCTATACCGATCTCAAGGCGAGCGAGAACGGCATCGTGACTGCGGTTTCCGCCGATGTCGGTCAGGTGGTCGGTGCCGGAACGCCAGTGATGACGGTTGCCGTCGACGGCGAAAAGGAAGTCTTGATCGCGGTTCCCGAAATGGACATCGCCGCCTTCAAGCCAGGCAAGGATGTCACCGCCAGCTTCTGGTCCGACGATGCGCTGAAGCTCTCCGGCAAGGTCCGCGAAGTGGCCGGCAGCGCCGACCAGCAGTCGCGCACCTTTGCCGTGCGTGTCTCGCTGCCCGACGATCCGCGCGTGCTGCTCGGCATGACGGCCAACATCAAGGCTTCGGTGGCCAAGAAGCAGGAGATGGTATCGATCCCGCTCAGCGCGCTGGCGGAAAAGGATGGCCAAAAGATCGTCTGGACCGTCGACCGCGCCGGCGAGACGGTGCACGAGCGCCCGGTCAAGGTTGCGGAGTTTACCGCCGACGGCGTCAGTGTCGCCGACGGGCTCAAGCCGGGTGATGTCGTCGTTGCCGCCGGCACCCAGTTCATGACCGAGAATCTCAAGGTCAAGCTGAACGGCGATGCGGTGCAGGCCGCCTCCGCGGAAGGCGACGCCGCAAAGGCCCTGCGCTGACGGCAGGCGCATGAAGCCGGCTTGATCGTCGCTTCGGCGAAGAGGGCTGGCGAAGCATTCAAGGTTTCCGGGCGGCGAGTGCCCGATGGTCGAGACGCCAAGGTCGAGTTCCCCCGCATCGATCCACGCGTCCCACCGCGATGAGGGTCTCTCCCGCTCGGAAAGCCTCGCCGCCCGGAAGCCAGCATCGGAATTCCCCGGACCGCATGCCGAGGGCGTGCGCTCACGATCAACGAATTGGACTGACGCCGATGACCACCACCAACGACAGCAGTGAAAAGCGGCCTTTCAATCTTTCGCGCTGGGCCATCGGCCATCCCTCGATCGCCCGCTTCCTGTTCGGTCTGATCATCATTGCCGGCGGGCTCGGCCTGATGCGCATGGGCCAGAAGGAAGACCCCGATTTCACCTTCCGCGTCATGGTCGTCCAGGCGATCTGGCCGGGCTCCTCGATCCAGGAGATGGAGGATCAGGTCGTCAACAAGATCGAGCGCAAGCTGCAGGAAACGCCGCATCTCGATTTCGTCCGTTCCTACACCCGCGCCGGCAGCGCCATCATCACCGTTCAGGTCAAGGGCGACGCCGATGCAGCTGAGGTGAAGGACGCCTTCTACCAGGTGCGCAAGAAGGTCGGCGACATCTCGGGCGACCTGCCGCAAGGCCTGCTCGGCCCCTATTTCAACGACGAGTTCGGCGACACTTTCATTACGCTGCACTCGATCAGCGGCGACGGCTACTCCTATCCCGAGCTGAAGAAGTTCGCCATCCAGGCGCGCGACATGCTGCTGACGACGCCGGGCGTCGAGAAGGCCGTCATCATCGGCGATCAGCCGGAGAAGATCTATATCGACATCTCGTCCAAGGCGCTGGCCGAACGCGGCCTGACGCTCACCGACCTGCAGAACGCCATCAAGGGCCAGAACAATGTCGATCCGGCAGGCTCGGTCGACACCGGCCTGCGCTCGGTGCGCATCTCGGTCGAGGGCGATGTCACCAAGGCAGCCGACATCAGGGAATTGCGCCTGCGCGCCGGCGGCCAGGTGACGCGTCTCGGCGACATCGCCACCGTGTCCTCCGGCCTCGAGGATCCCTATCAGCGCAAATACCGCTTCAACGGCCACGAAAGCGTCCAGGTCGGCGTCGTCATGGCCAAGGGCTTCAACGTCACCGATGTCGGCAAGGATGTCGAGGCGACCTACAAGCGCTTCGAAGAGGCGCTGCCCTATGGCGTTTCCGTCGACCAGATCTCCGACCAACCGGAAGTCGTGCGCGATGCGGTGAAGGAGTTCATGGAGGCGCTGGGCGAGGCGCTGCTGATCGTTCTGGCCGTCTCGCTGCTGTCGATCGGCTGGCGCTCCGGCCTGGTCATCGCCATCGCCATTCCGCTGGTGCTGGCCGCCACCTTCGCCATCATGTACGAACTCGGCATCGACCTGCAGCGCATTTCGCTTGGCGCCTTGATCATTGCGCTCGGCCTGCTCGTCGACGACGCCATGATCGTCGTCGAGATGATGGAGCGCAAGCTGGAGGAGGGGCTGGTCAAGATCGAGGCGGCGAGCTTCGCCTATTCCTCGACCGCCTTCCCGATGCTGACCGGCACGCTGATCACCACCGCCGGCTTCATCCCGGTCGGCTTCGCCGCCTCCACGGCCGGCGAGTATGTGCGCACGCTGTTCTACGTCGTCGGCATCGCGCTGGTCGTGTCCTGGTTCGTCGCCGTCTATTTCACGCCGTGGCTGGGCTACATGATCCTCAAGCAGCGCAAACATGCCGGCAATCATCACGATGCCTTCGACACCGGCTTCTACCGCCGGCTGCGCGCCACGGTCGGCTGGGCGGTGCGCCATCGCATCATCGTGCTGGTGATGACACTGGTGACATTCGCCACCAGCCTGTGGGCGTTCCAGTTCATCCCGCAGAACTTCTTCCCGCAATCCTCGCGTCCCGAAATCCTGGTCGATCTCTGGCTGCCTGAGGGAACCTCGATCAAGGAGGTCGAGACGCAGGCCAAGGCGCTGGAAGCCAGGATGATGGACGACAAGGACAAGCGCTTCATCGCCACCTATATCGGCGAGGGCGCGCCGCGCTTCTTCCTGCCGCTCGACCAGCAATTGCGCAACCCGAACTATGCCCAGCTTCTGGTGATGGCCAATGACGAGCCGGCGCGTGAGCGACTGATCCTTAAACTGCGCTCCATCCTGGCGCAGGATTTCCCCTCGATCCGTTCCAAAGTCGATCGCCTGTTCCTCGGTCCGCCGACCGGCTGGCCGGTGCAGATGCGCGTCATGGGTCCGGACCGCCAGGAAGTGCGCCGCATCGCCGATCAGGTGAAGGCGAAATTCGCTGAAAATCCGCTGCTCGGCGCCGTTCACGACGACTGGCTGGAGCCGGTGCCGGCGATGAAGCTGGTCATCGACCAGGACCGCGCCCGGGCGCTCGGCGTTACCTCGCAGCGCATCCGCCAGATGCTGCAGGCATCGATGTCCGGCGCGCCGCTGGACGACTTCCGCGACGGCGAGGAGACGGTGTCCATCGTCGCCCGCGAACCGGACGCCAGCCGCAACCTGCTGTCCTCGGTCGACTCGGTCTATATCCAGACCGATTTCGGCGGCTTCGTCCCGCTCTCGCAGGTCGCCAAGGTGGTGCCGGTGCTCGAGCAGGGTGTCGAATGGCGGCGCGACCGTCTGCCGACCATCTCGGTGCGCGCCACGCTGCCGGACGGCGTGCAGTCGAACGATGTCGTCACCAAGCTCTACAATGACATGCAGGGCATGCGCGCCGGTCTCGCGCCCGGCTACAAGATCGAGATCCAGGGCGGTGCCGAGGATTCCGCTGAAAGCCAGGCGTCGATTGCCGCCAAGGCGCCGGTCATGCTGGCGGTCATCGTCGTGTTGCTGATGATCCAGCTGCAGCATTTCGGCAAGGCGATGCTGGTGCTGGCCACCGGTCCGCTCGGCATCATCGGCGCTGCAGCCGCTCTGTTGATCAGCGGTGCGCCGTTCGGCTTCGTCGCCATCCTCGGCGTCATCGCGCTGCTCGGCATCATCATGCGCAACTCGATCATCCTGGTCGACCAGATCGACCAGGACATCGCCAGGGGTATGGATCGATCGGAGGCGATCATCGGCTCGGCCGTGCGTCGTTTCCGGCCGATCGTGCTGACGGCGATGACGGCGGTGCTGGCGCTGATCCCGATCTCGCGCGCCGTGTTCTGGGGGCCGCTCGCCTACGCCATGATGGGCGGCATCCTGGTTGCCACCGTGCTCACCATCCTGGTGCTGCCGGCAGGCTATGCGCTGTTCTTCGGCCGCGAGCCGAAGAAGGCCAAGGAGCCGGCGGGCGAGGCGGTTCAGGACAATGACAGGCCGCAACTGGCCCTGGCCGCCGAGTAACAGCCGCTGGCGCATAGGATGCGCCCTGGGAAAAATGCTACAACGCCGTACGTTTGACGTGCGGCGTTGTGGCGTTCCGGCGGCCATGATGCCCCATTTGTCGCGTGGAGGATGATCATGATGACCCTGGCCCAGACCCCGATCGCCCTGCGCCTGCCGATCGACGGGCGCCATCGGCAGATGTTCATCGACGGCGCCTGGGTCGATGCCCGCTCGGGGCTTACAATGGAAACCCGCAATCCGGCAACCGGCGCGGTCATCGCCACCGTGCCGCGCGGCGACCGGCAGGACATTGAGCTTGCCGTGGCTTCGGCGCGTAAGGCTTTCGAAGGGCCGTGGAGCCGGTTCAAGCCTTACGAGCGGCAGGTGCTGCTGCTGAAAATTGCCGACCTCTTCGAAAAGCACTGGGAAGAGATCAGTCGCTCCGACACGACGGACATGGGCATGCCGATCGTGCGCACCCGCGCCAATCGCAACCGCGTCATCGGCATGCTGCGCTACTACGCCGGCATGGCCACCGCACTGCACGGGGAGACCATCGACAATTCGCTGGCCGGTGAAATCGTCTCCTTCACCCGTAAGGAGCCGGTCGGCGTCGTCGGCGCCATCATTCCGTGGAACGCCCCCACCGCGGCCTCGATCTGGAAGATCGGCCCGGCGCTCGCCACCGGCTGCACCATCGTCTTGAAACCGTCGGAAGAGGCGCCGCTGACGCCGCTCTTGATAGCCGACATCATGAACGAGGCCGGCGTGCCGGCCGGCGTCGTCAACATCGTCACCGGTACCGGCGCCGAGGCGGGTGCCCCACTTGCCGAACATACCGGCGTCGACAAGATCGTCTTCACTGGCTCGACCGCGACCGGCCAGTCGATCGTCCGCGCCTCGGCCGGCAATCTGAAGCGCGTCTCACTGGAGCTCGGCGGCAAGTCGCCGGTCATCGTCTGCGCCGATGCCGATCTCGACAAGGCCGTCCCGGTGGCGGCGATGTCGGTGTTCGCCAATTCCGGCCAGATCTGCATTGCCGGCTCGCGTCTGTTCGTCGAGCGCTCCATCCATGACGAGTTCGTCGCGCGGCTCGCCGCTTACGCCGAGGGGCTGAGGATCGGTGACGGCATCGACCCGGCGACCGAGATCGGCCCGCTGGTCTCGCTGCGGCAGCTCGAACGCGTGACCGGTTATCTCGAAGCCGGCTCGGCCGATGGCGCAAAGCTGGTCACTGGCGGTACCCGCCTCACGGAGGGCGCGCTCGCCGCCGGCAATTTCGTCGCGCCGACCGTGTTTGCCGGCGTCTCCGACGACATGAAGATCGCGCGCGAGGAAATCTTCGGTCCGGTCATCTCGGCGCTGCCCTTCGACACGCTGGACGAAGCGGTCGAGCGCGCCAACAACACGCCCTACGGCCTTGCCGCCGGGGTCTTCACCCAGAACGTCGCCAAGGCGCACCAACTGTCGCGAAAGATCCGCGCCGGCTCGGTCTGGGTCAACACCTACCACGCCATCGATCCGGCGGTGCCCTTCGGTGGCTACAAGATGAGCGGCTACGGCCGCGAGGGCGGCGCCGAGCATCTCGGCGAATATCTCAACACCAAGGGCGTGTTCATCAAGATAGATTGAACGGCCGCCCGTAGGAAATGCTCCACGGCAAGGGTTTTGCAAAACAGAATTCCTTTCCAGGACGGCAAAGCCGTCCGATCCTGCTGATATCGGAGCGATAGAGCTCATCTACCTCAGGTGACCATCCATGGCAGACAAAAAACAATTGCGGCTCGGCGCCTTCATGCGCCCGGTCAGTCTTCACACCGGCGCCTGGCGCTACCCCGGCGCCTATCCAGACGCGAATTTCAACTTCGCGCATCTGAAGCGTTTCGCGCAGACATTGGAGGCGGCGAAGTTCGACGCCTTCTTCATGGCCGATCACCTGGCCGTGCTCAACATGCCGATCGAGGCGCTGCGGCGCAGCCACACGGTGACCTCCTTCGAGCCGTTCACGCTGCTGTCGGCGCTGGCCGCCGTTACCGACCATATCGGCCTGGTCGCCACCGCATCGACGACCTTCGACGCGCCCTATCACATCGCCCGCCGCTTCGCCTCGCTCGACCACATCAGCGGCGGGCGCGCGGGCTGGAACATCGTCACAACGTCCAACCCCGACGCCGCGCTGAACTTCGGCCTCGACGATCATGTCGAGCACGACGAGCGCTATCACCGGGCGCGGGAATTCTACGATGTGGTGACCGGCCTGTGGGACAGCTTTGCCGATGACGCCTTCATCCGCGACGCCGAAAGCGGGCTCTATTTCGACCCCGCCAAATTGCATGTGCTGGACCACAAGGGCGAGCATCTCTCGGTGCGCGGCCCGCTCAACATTGCCCGCCCGGTGCAAGGCTGGCCGGTCATCGTCCAGGCCGGCGCCTCGGAGGCCGGGCGGCAGCTGGCGGCCGAAACCGCGGAGGTTATTTTCGCCGCCCATAGCGATCTTGGAGCAGGGCAGCGCTTCTTTGCCGATGTCAAAGGTCGTGCGCAAAAACTCGGCCGTTCGCGCGACGACATCAAGATCTTGCCCGGCGCCTTCGTCATCGTCGGCGACAGCGTAGAGGAAGCGCGGGCCAAGCGGGCGAAGCTCGACAGCCTGGTCTATTACGAGAGCGGCATCGCCTCATTGTCGATCGCCCTCGGCCATGACGCATCCGGCTTCGATCCCGACGCGCCCTTGCCCGAAATCCCGGAGACCAACGCTTCGAAGAGCAGCCGCGAGCGGGTCATCGAACTGGCGCGCAAGGAGAACCTGACGGTCCGGCAATTGGCGCAGCGGCTTGGCGGCTATTCCGGCCTTGCCTTTGTCGGCACCCCGAAGACCATCGCCGACGAGATGGAGGAATGGCTGCTCGCCGAGGGTTCCGACGGCTTCAACATCATGTTCCCCTATTTGCCGGCCGGTCTCGACGACTTCGCCGAGAAGGTGGTGCCCGAATTGCAGCGGCGAGGCCTCTTCCGGCGCGAATATGAGGGCACGACCTTGCGTGAGAATCTTGGCCTGAAGCGGCCGCCGAACCGGTTCTTCGAAGGCTCCGAAGCGGCCATCCGCAAGGCCGGCTGACCTCTCAGCACGAAAGGGCGCGCCGAAGCGCGCCCATTCCTTTCAAGCCGCCGTCATTTTCAGATGACGAAGTACCAGTTGGCGAGCAGCATCACCACCACGCCGGCGACCAGCGTCAGATAGGGCAGCATGCCGGCCTTTTTGACCGAGAGGTCGGCTCCCGCCATGCCGAGGTCGGCCAGCATGTGGTCGGGGAACTTGCCCTTGTCCTGGACGTAATGCCGGTAGCAGAACACCGGGATGATCAGCGCTGCGGTGATCAGGCCGGCCCATAGCGCCATCGGGTTCCACACCTTGGCACCGGCGCCCATGAAGATGGCGTTGACATAAGCGAAAATGGCGCCGAGGCCGAGCAGCCAGCTCGGGGCCTTCCAAGGCCGGCTGATGTGGCCGTTGTCGATGCGGTGGATCCAGCCGGCATTGAGGTTGAGGAAGTTGAAGATGATGTAGCCGCAGTTCGACACGGCGAGGATGAAGAAGAAGCTCGTCGCGTCGGCCGAAGCGATGGCCAGCACGATCAGGTTGAAGACGAGGTCGGTCCACATCGCCCGCGTCGGCGCGCCATGTTCGTTGACGTGGCTCAGATAGCGCGGCAGCCAGCCGTCGACCGAACCCTGGTAGAGCGTGCGCGACGAACCGGCCATTGCCGTCATGATGCACAGCACCAGAGCCAGGATCATCAGCATCACCAGCAGGCTGTGGATGAGCGCGCCGCCGCCGACCATGCCGGCCAGTGCGTCCGCAACGCCCGAGCCGTCGACGATCGGCGTCGCCAGCATGCCGTTGAGGCCGAGCACGCCCTGGAAGGTGAAGGGAACCAGGATGAACAAAAGCATGCAGAGCAGGCCGGAATAAAAGATCGCCTTGAAGGTGTCGGTGCCCGGGTTCTTGAACTCCGAGGTGTAGCAGACGGCCGTTTCGAAGCCGTAGGTCGACCATGCGGCGATGAACATGCCGCCGAGCACAAGCGTCCAGCCGGGAATGTTCCACGAGCCGGGCTCGGGCGCGTAGGCTGCGGCCAGCGGCACCAGCGGCGAAAAGTTTGCCCAGTTGATCTGGCCGGTGACGATCGGCACGACGCCGACGATCAGCATCGGGATGATGACCAGCAGGCCGATGTACTTCTGCACATTGGCGGTGCCCAGAATGCCGCGATGCTGGATCGAGAAGATGATCAGCATCAGCACCGCGCCGATGAAGAAGGTTGCGTTGAGGGTGAAGGAGACAGGACCGAGTGTGTGGCTGAAAAGCGTCCAGGTGCGGATTGCCGGCGTGGCCGCCGCGGTCACCGCGGCGATGGCGTCGGCAGGCGCCGTTCCGGCATGCGCCGCGATGTAGGCGACGACATCCGGCGACGCATCGGTGAACAGCGGCACCGGCGCCAGCGCATTGAGGATATAGGCAGCAGCGATCGAGCAGCCGAGCGACAGCACCGGTGACCAGGCGAACCAGTTGCACCACACCGACAGTGGCGCGATGAACTTGGAGTAGCGCAGCCAGGCGGTCGCGCCATAGATCGAGGCGCCGCCCGACTTGTTAGGGAACAGGCCGGCGATCTCGGCATAAGTGAAGGATTGCAGGAAGCCCATGACCATGGACACAGTCCAGATCAGGAAAGCCAGCGTTCCCGTCGTGCCGGCAATGCCGCCGATCGAAAACAGGACCAGGGCCGGAACGCCGCTCGCCACCCAGAAGGCGCCGCGCCAGTCGATGTGTCTCAGCAGCTTGCTGTCGGCAGGCTGCTCGAGTGCCGTGCTTATCGTGCTCATATCAATGAATTCCCCTTTTTCTGTTCCCTGCCGGCGGTGCCTCGACTGTCGCGAAGCTTCTCCCCGGCCCATCATTGCCGCGACATCAGTGTTTCCACTCAGTCGTATTTTTTTCTTAACAGTGAAGATTGATCCGGCGCGCTTTCACGTCAAGCGATTTGTGATGTCATGCACATCACGCTTGCGAAACATGGATCGGAGGGGCCGCCGGCAACAGCCGGCGAAGCAATTCTGTTCGATCCTGAAGGGGCTATCAGGAGCGTGGCTTGGTCTTTTGCGGATCGTAGTGGGCGAAGGCCACCACCTTCGCGGGCAGCCGCTTGGCATGGCCGTCTAGCTTGCCGATCTCGACCTCGGTGCCGATGGCCGCATGGGTGACGTCGAGCCTGGCCAGCGCAATGTTCTTGTTCAGCACCGGCGAGCGCATGCCCGAAGTGACGACGCCGATCTGGGCGCGGCCGACATGGACGCAATCGCCGTGACCGACGGCAACATTGCTGTCTATGTCGAGCCCAACCAGTTTGTGCTGCGGGTGTTCCTTTCGCCGGATCAGCGCCTCGCGGCCAATGAAGTCGTCGGTCTTGGTCTTCAAAGGCACGGTGAAGCCGATGCCGGCTTCGAACGGATCGGTCTGGTCGGAAAACTCGTAGCCGGCGAAGATCAACCCGGCCTCGATACGCACCATGTCGAGCGCCTGCAGGCCCATCGGCTTCAGCCCGTGCGGCTGGCCGGCTTCCCAGATCGCGTCGAAGACTTTCTCGGCGTCGCGCGGATGGCACCAGATCTCGTAGCCAAGCTCGCCGGTATAGCCGGTGCGTGACACGACGACCGGAATGCCGTTGCCGCCGCCGATGCGGGCCACCGCGAAGCGGAACCATTCGAGCTCGTCGATCGAGGGTTGCAACGGCGAGGTCCAGATCACTTCCCGCAAAATGTCGCGGCTCTTCGGTCCTTGCACGGCGACATTGTGCATCTGGTCCGTCGACGAGCGCACCAGCACGTTGAGGCCAAGCTTCTTCGCCGTCTCGCGCAGCCATTCGCCGGACAGGTCGTCGCCACCGACCCAGCGGAAATTGTCCTTGCCGAGCCGCAGCAGCGTGCCGTCGTCGATCATGCCGCCATGCTCGTAGCACATGGCGGAATAGACGACCTGGCCGACGCCGAGCTTCTTCACGTCGCGGGTCAGCGTGTATTGCAGCAGCGCTTCGGAATCCGGACCTGTGACCTCGAACTTGCGCAGCGGCGACAGGTCCATGATGACGGCGTCCTGCCGGCACGCCCAGTACTCGGCGATCGGCCCCTCCTTGGCGAAGGAATTGGCGAGCCAATAGCCCCTGTACTCGGCGAAGTTGCGGGTATGCTTGGCAAAGCTCGAATGGAAAGCGGTCTCTCGGGTCATTTTCGGTTCCGAATCGGGCGTCATGCGTCTGGCGATCGCGCGCGAGAATTTGTGCTGGCCGGAATAGGTGCGCACATGGATGTCGGTGAGGTCCCAGCCATTGGCGGGCGTCGTGTCGTCGGGGCAGGCGGAGGAGACACAGACGATGTCAGTCAGCGCCCTGAGCAGCACATAGTCGCCAGCCCGCGACCATGGCTCGTCCGACACCATCACGCCATGGGCATCGATCGCCGTGTTGAAGAAAAAGTTGATCGCCATCCAGCCCGCGCGCGGCGTCACGCCCTTGTCTGACAGCGCGCGATTAAAGTTCTCCGAGCAGTTGGTGTGGCCTGGATAGCCGATGTCGTCGTAATATTTGGCCGCACACGCCAGCGCGAACGCGTCATGCCGGCCGCACGTGTCCTGCACCACCTCGACCAACGGCTCCATGTCCTGGTCGTAATATTTCGAATGCAGGCCTGGCATCGGATAGCTCGATCCCATCAGCGTGCGCGTCGTCGTCACGTCGAGCGGATGGTCGAGCCCCTTGTCCAGCTTGCGCGCCGAGAAGCACTGGAAGTCTGTGCATTGGCGGCCGTCGACATCGATGATCTGCACATAGTCGCCAGCCTTGACGAAATAGGATTCGGCGGTGGCCGAATGGACGCGCAGATCGAGCACCGGATCGGCAAGCGGATCGGCAAGCTGCGACTTCGATTTCAGGCGGATCGTGGCGCGGCGCACGATGACGGTGAGCGGCGTCGCTGTGTCATGGCCATCGACCAGCATCGGTCCGCCGGGCGCTGCAATCAGCAAGCCGCCGTCGCGCGCGACGGTGAACGCCTGTTCCGTGCCGGCAGGCGTCGCGCCGCCGAACACGCGCATCGCCTTGGGCTGATCAAGTTGCAGCCGCCGGCGTTCGAGGCCGCGGCGCACGGAAGCGAGGCTGTCGTCACCCTCGGCCAACAGCGCCTTGATCCCTGCGGCATTGCTGTTGGATTTTTCGCCAAGGATGCCAGGATCGGTCGCGCCGCTGCTGTCCCAGGCCAGCAATTCGCAAGCCTGGCCGCCCTCGACATTGCGCACGGTGATCATATCGCCGGCCTCAACGTCGATCAGCACCGCGCCATTGCCCTGGATCGTGTAGCGCTCCATGCCCGGTGGCAGCGCGATCTGGCCGGGCCTCAGGATGAGGCTTGGCCTGGGCGGTCCGGCTGTCACGGCGGGGTAGGGCGACTGGCTCATTTCAGCCTTGCGGTTCGAGAAACAAGTTTGCCTGTGTGTAAAATTATTTTAGCAGGGAGAATAGCAGGGGGATCGCGTTTGGCAAGGCGGAGATGGTGCAAGCTCCCCTTCTCCCTTGTGGGAGAAGGTGTCGCCGAAGGCGACGGATGAGGGGTGTTCCGGCGGAGTGAGACGCTGGCGTTCCCTGGAACACCCTCATCCGTCTCGGCGCTACGCGCCGATCCACCTCCTCCCACAGGGGAGAAGGGAAGGGCGCGCCTTTACGCCAACGCCTCGGAATGCGCGATCGTCACGCCATACTCCGCTGCCGAGTCGAGTATCGTATGCCACAAGCTCTCCGCGAAAGTCGCGAACACAAGCAGATTGAACACCGCTTGCCCATCGCGATCTCCGCCACGCCAGAGCGTGACGCTGGTGTGGTCCATCGACGTTGCCGCCGTGGTGCCAACCGGAAACACGTCCGGATGCAAATCAATCGACGACAGCTTCGCCAGCATCGTCCGCGCCTTGGTGCCCGAGATGCTGATCAGCACCCGCGCATGCGATTGGTCCGACAGCGACGCAGAAGATGCAAACGCCTGGGCGAGTGCTTCAGTCGTGTGCTTGCCGCCCTTCGACAGCACGAAGAACTGATCGGGTCCTGACCAGATCAGCGTCGCATCCGAAGTCTGCACCGCCTTGGGTGCATCCGGAGCCGCAACGCCGAAGCGGGCCTTCGCTGCCTTGGCCAAATCATCGGCCTTGCCGCGTCGCGCCATTACCTGCACCAGGTCGTAATTGCGGATCTCGGTCAGCGATACGCCGGTATCGCCTTGCGCACCGTAAGGCCCGACAACAAGAGCCCGCTCGATTGGGCTACGAACATCCCAGGAAAACTCAGCCACGCTGGCGCCCTCCATCCGGGTCGTAGAAGACGGGATTGCAAAGCTCGACATCATAGTCCTCGCCGCGCAGCGGGTCGTGCGCGTGGACGATCTCGCCGATGCGCTCGCGGCCGCGTTCGACAAGGCCGAGCCCGATCCACTGATCGAGCGTCGGCGAGAAGCAGACCGAGGTGACGTAGCCCTGGTCGTTGTCAGGCCCAGGGGTCTGCCCCTTCGGAATGATATGCGCGCCGGAGCGCAGCCGCCGCGCCTTGTCGACCGGCTTGATGCCGACCACGACCTGCCGGTCCGGCGCCACCAGCGCCTCGCGCCCTGCCATGACGCGGCCGATAAAATCCTTCTTGGTCGACATCATCTTGCCGAGACCGAGATCGGCCGCAGTCGTCGTGCCGCTCAGTTCCGGTCCGGCGACATGGCCCTTTTCGATGCGCATGACGCCCAAAGCTTCAGTGCCGTAGGGCGTCACGCCGAACGGTTTTCCCGCCTGCATCAGATTGCGCGCCATCGCCTCGCCATACCGGGCCGGCACCGAAATCTCAAACGCCATCTCGCCGGAGAACGAGATGCGGAACAGCCGCGCCTTGATGCCGCCGCGCAGCGCGACTTCGCGCGCGCCCATGAAGGGGAAACCTTCGTTGGAGAGGTCTTCGGCCGGGTCGACGATTTCCTTCAGCAGGTCACGTGTCTTCGGTCCGGCGATCGAGAATTGCGCCCACTGGTCGGAGACCGAGGTCAGTTGCACGTCGAGTTCGGGGAACAGCACCTGCCGGCAGAATTCGAGGTGTTGCATCACCAGCCCGGCCTTGGCCGTGGTGGTGGTGAGGAAATATTGGTCTTCGGCCAGCCGCGAGGTGGTGCCGTCATCATAGACCAGGCCGTCCTCGCGCAGCATCAGCCCGTAGCGGGCCTTGCCGACGGCGAGACTGGAGAAGGTGTTTATGTAGACGCGGCCGAGGAAGACGCCGGCATCCGGGCCATGCACGTCGATCTTGCCGAGCGTCGAGACGTCGCAGAAGCCGACGCCCGAGCGCACTGCCCTGACCTCGCGGGTGACGGATTCCAGCCAGTCTTTTTCGCCGGCGCGCGGATACCATTGCGCGCGCTTCCACAGGCCGGTGTCGACGAAGATCGCGCCCTGCTCTGCGGCCCAGTGATGCGAGGGCGTCAACCGCGTCGCGTGGAAATTCTCGTCGCGATGGTGGCCGGCAAAGGCGCCGATGGCAACGGGCACGTATGGCGGGCGATAGATGGTCGTGCCGGTCTCGGGAATGGATTTTCCTGATACCGCCGCCATGATGGCGAGACCGGCGACGTTGGACGTCTTGCCCTGATCGGTCGCCATGCCGAGCGTCGTGTAGCGCTTCAGATGCTCGACCGATTCAAAGCCCTCGCGCTGCGCCAGCTCGATGTCGGACGCCGTGACGTCATGCTGCTGGTCGACAAAGGCTTTTCCCTTGCCGGCGACATGCCAGAGCGGCGTCAGCGAAAACGCCTCGTCATCGGCGACAGGTGCGGAGCCCGCGTTGGCGGTGCGTCCCGCGTCCCGCGCCGCCGCCGCACCGGCGGCAAAACCTTGGTTCAGGCAGGCGCCGAGCCCGAAGGCGCCGTTGGCCGCACCTGCAGCGACCATGCCGGGAGGCGCGCCGTCCGGTACAAACGCGGCGATATCGTCGCGCCATTTCGGCCGGCCGCGATGGTAGGAGGTGAGCCCGATCGCCGGGTTCCAGCCGCCCGACATTGCGAGCGCATCGGCCTCGACCTCGGCCCGCGCGCCGCCGGTCAGCGACACCGAGATCTTGCGCACGCCGTCCTTGCCGCCGTCGACGCCGCTGACGGAGCCATGCAGCACGGTGAAGCCATTCTTGGAGGCGAGCGAGCGATGGGCGGGTGAGACGTCACTGCGCGCGTCGACCACCGCGGCGATCTGCAGGCCGGCAGCGAGTGCGGTCTCGACCGTGCGCCAGCCATCCTCATTGTTGGTGAACAGCGCGAGGCGTTTTGCCGGCGTGGCGGCATAGCGTGAGACATAGGTCCGCATGGCGGATGCCATCATCACGCCGGGCGTGTCGTTGCCGGCGAAGACGATGGGACGCTCGATCGCGCCAGCCGCGACGACGCAGCGCTTGGCCACGATCCGCCACAGCCGCTGCCGCACCTGATGCTCGGGCGGCGTCGGCAGATGGTCGTTGACGCGTTCGATGGCGCCATAGGTGCCGCCGTCATAGACGCCGAACAAAGTCGTGCGGGTCATGATGCGAACATCCGGCATCGAGCCAAGCTCGGCCAGCGTACGCGCCAGCCACTCCGCTGCCGGCAGCCCGTCGATCGTGCCGCCATCCGCAAGCAGCCTGCCGCCGGGAACGAAATCCTCTTCGCACAGGATGGCGCGCGCACCACTGCGGCCTGCTGCGAGTGCGGCTGCGAGACCGGCCGGGCCGGAACCGGCGATCACCACATCGCAATGCGCCCAGCCCTTGTCATAGTGGTCGGGATCCGGGACGACGGCAGCGCGGCCGAGCCCGGCGGCCCGGCGGATCGCCGGCTCGTAAATCATCTCCCAGAATTTCGCCGGCCACATGAAGGTCTTGTAGTAGAAGCCGGCGACGAAGATCGGCGCGAACAGCTGGTTGACGGACATCACGTCGAAGTTGAGCGACGGCCAGCGGTTCTGGCTGGCAGCTTCGAGCCCGTCATAGAGCTCCGCCGTCGTCGCCTTGGTGTTGGCCTCGCGCCGTGCTCCGGTGCGCAGTTCGACCAGCGCGTTGGGCTCTTCCGAACCGGCGGTGAGAATGCCGCGTGGGCGGTGGTACTTGAACGAGCGCCCGACCAGCTTGACGCCATTGGCGACCAGCGCCGATGCCAGCGTGTCGCCCTGGAAGCCGGAGAAGCTCTTGCCGTCGAAGCGGAAGTTGAGCGGCGCCGAGCGGTCGATGAGCCCGCCATTGTCCAGCCGGTTTGTCTGCGCGCCGGCCATCACGCGCCAACCTTTGCAGCACCAGCACCAGCAGCGGCTTCCACCTTCGTAATCTCATGCGTCAGCGTGTTGCGCGTGACCTTCAGCCAGGATCGGCAGCCACCGCCATGGTACCAGTTCTCGCTCATCACGCCGGCGACATTGTCGCGCAGGTAGACATAGTCGTAGACGGCGTCCTCGCCGGCTTCCGCCGCCGGCCGTTGTGGCTTGGCGTCGCCGAGATAGGTGAACTCGCCGAGTTCACGTTCGCCGCAGAAGGGACAGACAATCCGCATTTCGCCGCCCTCAGTGCAGGTTCGGTTGGGCGCCCACGCCCTTTTCGTCGATCATGGCGCCGCGCTGGAAGCGGTCGAGGCGGAACCGTGCGGCTTCCTTGTGCGTCTCATCGCGCGCCAGCAGATGGGCAAAGACAAAGCCCGAGCCTGGCGTCGCCTTGAAGCCGCCATAGCACCAGCCGGCATTGAGATAGAGACCTTCGATCGGCGTCTTGTCGATGATCGGCGAGCCGTCCATCGACATGTCCATGATGCCGCCCCATTGGCGCAAAAGCCGCACGCGTCCGATCATCGGGATCAGCGCCATGCCGCCTTCGCAGACATCTTCCATGACCGGCATGTTGCCGCGCTGGGCGTAGGAATTGTAGCCGTCAATGTCGCCGCCGAAGACCAGCCCACCCTTGTCCGACTGGCTGACATAGAAATGGCCGGCGCCGAAGGTCATGACGCCGGGAATGAGCGGCTTGATCGCCTCGGAGACGAAGGCTTGCAGGACATGGCTTTCGATCGGCAGGCGCAGGCCCGCCATCGAAGCGACGCGCGAGGACGAACCGGCGACCGCCATGCCGACCTTGCCGGCGCCGATCTTGCCGCGGGAGGTCTCGACCCCGGTCACCTTGCCGTTGCCGTCTCTGACAAAACCGGTGACTTCGCAATTCTGGATGATGTCGACGCCAAGTTCGCTCGCGGCATGGGCATAGCCCCAGACCACCGCATCGTGACGCGCCGTGCCGGCACGGCGCTGCAACAGGCCGCCCTGCACGGGAAAGCGTGCGTTCTCGAAATTCAGGAACGGCATCATTTTGCGAAGCCCCGCCTGATCGAGCAGCTCGGCATCGATGCCGTTTATGCGCATGGTGTTGCCGCGCCGTGCATAGGCGTCGCGCTGCGCGTCGGAATGGTAGAGATTGACGATGCCGCGCTGGCTGACCATCGAATTGTAGTTGAGGTCCTGCTCCATCCGCTCCCACAGCTTCATCGACAGTTCGTAGAAGCCGGTATTGCCGGGCAGGCCGTAATTGGAGCGGATGATGGTGGTGTTGCGGCCGGCATTGCCGGAACCGATCCAGCCCTTTTCCAGCACCGCGACATTCTTGATGCCGAACTCGCTGGCGAGAAACCAGGCGGTGGCGAGCCCGTGGCCGCCGCCGCCGATGATCACCACATCATAGTGATCTTTCGGGCTGGCGTCGCGCCAGGTGCGCTGCCAGTTCTTGTGGCCGGAAAGGGCGGCGCGGGCGAGCGAGAAGATCGAATATTTCATCAGGTCATTCCGAGGCCGCTCGCCCCACGCCGGACATCAGATGTCCAGCGTGTGGTCGCGCTCCCATTGCGTGAAGTGCGAAGCATAGGAATTCCATTCCTGGTGCTTCAGCTTTAGGTAAGCCGACGAGAATTCCTCACCCAGCGCCGCCTTGAGCGATTTGTCCTTGTCGTATTCGCGCAGCGCGTCGAGCAGGTTGAGCGGTAGCTTCGGCGCGCCCTTCACCGTATGGCCATGCTGGTACATGTCGATGTCGTAGCGCTTGCCGGGATCGGCCTTGGAGCGGATGCCATCGAGGCCGGCCGCGATGATGACCGCCTGCAAGAGATAGGGGTTGGCGGCGCCATCCGGCAGGCGTAGTTCGAAGCGGCCGGGGCCGGGTACGCGCACCATATGGGTGCGGTTGTTGCCGGTCCAGGTCACCGTGTTCGGCGCCCAGGTGGCGCCCGAAATGGTGCGCGGTGCGTTGATGCGCTTGTAGGAATTGACCGTCGGGTTGGTGATCGCGGCAAGCGCCGAGGCATGCTTCATGATGCCGCCGAGGAAGTTCCTGCCCTTGGCCGACAGGCCGAGTTCCATGGAATTGTCGGCAAAGACGTTGGTCTTGCCTGCCTTGTCCCACACCGAAATATGGGCATGGCAGCCATTGCCGGTCAGGCCCTGGAAGGGTTTTGGCATGAAGGTCGCGCGCAGCCCGTGCTTTTCGGCGACGGACTTGACCATGAACTTGAAGAAAGAATGCTTGTCGGCGGTCGCCAGCACATCGTCGAAGGCCCAGTTCATCTCGAACTGGCCGTTGGCGTCCTCGTGGTCGTTCTGGTAGGGGCCCCATCCCAGCGCCAGCATGTGGTCGCAGATCTCGGCGATGACATCGTAGCGGCGCATCACCGCCTGCTGGTCGTAGCAGGGTTTCGAGGCCGTATCGTATTTGTCGGAGATGACGCTGCCGTCCGGCGAGATCAGGAAGAACTCGGCCTCGACGCCGGTCTTGACATGCATGCCGTCGGTGGCCGCTTCGGCAATCAGTCGCCTCAACGTGTTGCGCGGCGCCTGCTCGACTTCCTTGTCGTCCATGATGCAATTGGCGGCGACCCAGGCGACATCGCGCTTCCACGGCAGCTGGATGGCCGAGTCCGGGTCCGGCACCGCGAGCATATCGGGATGCGCCGGCGTCAGGTCCAGCCAGGTGGCGAAACCGGCAAAGCCGGCGCCGTCCTTCTGCATGTCGGCGATCGCCTGTGCCGGCACCAGCTTGGCGCGCTGGCCACCGAACAGGTCGGTGTAGGAAATCATGAAATATTTGACGCCGTTCTCTTTGGCGAATGCGGCGAGATCGTTCCCCATTATAGTTCCTCGCTTATGTGATCTGGGTAGTCTTTGTCAGAAGCCGTTCTTCCCCGGTATCCAGTTGGTGCCGGCGAGCGGCACGCCGGCCATGGCGGCGGCTTCGATGGTGAGCGCGACGAGATCCTCGGGCTCGAGATTGTGCAGGCTGTTTTTGCCGCACGCGCGGGCAATCGTTTGGGCCTCGAGCGTCATCACCTTCAGGTAATTGGCCAGCCGCCGTCCGGCGGCGATCGGATCGACCCGCTTCATCAGCTCGGGGTCCTGCGTGGTGATGCCCGCGGGGTCGCGGCCCTCATGCCAGTCGTCATAGGCGCCGGCGGTGGTGCCGAGCGCATTGTACTCCGCCTCCCAGCGCGGATCGTTGTCGCCGAGCGCAACCAGCGCCGCCGTGCCGATCGACACCGCGTCGACGCCGAGCGCCAGCGCCTTGGCGACATCGGCGCCGTTGCGGATGCCGCCCGACACGATCAGCTGTACCTTGCGGTGCATGCCGAGATCCTGCAGCGCCTGCACCGCCGGCCTGATGCAGGCAAGCGTCGGCTGGCCGACATTTTCGATGAACACTTCCTGCGTCGCCGCGGTGCCGCCCTGCATGCCGTCGACGACGACGACATCGGCGCCGGCTTTCACGGCAAGAGCTGTATCATAATAGGGGCGGGCGCCGCCCACCTTGACGTAGATCGGCTTTTCCCAGTCGGTGATTTCGCGCAGTTCGAGGATCTTGATCTCGAGATCGTCAGGTCCCGTCCAGTCGGGATGACGCGAGGCCGAGCGCTGGTCGATGCCTTTCGGCAGCGTGCGCATCTCGGCGACGCGGTCGGAAATTTTCTGGCCGAGCAGCATGCCGCCGCCACCCGGCTTGGCGCCCTGACCGACGACCACTTCGATGGCATCGGCGCGGCGCAAATCCCCGGGGTTCATGCCATAGCGCGACGGCAGGTACTGATACACCAGCGTCTGGGAATGTCCGCGCTCCTCCTCGGTCATGCCGCCGTCGCCGGTGGTGGTCGAGGTGCCGGAGAGCGTCGCGCCGCGGCCGAGCGCTTCCTTGGCGGGGCCGGAGAGCGAGCCGAAGCTCATGCCGGCGATCGTGATCGGGATTTTCAGTTCGATCGGCTTCTTGGCATGCCGCGAGCCCAGCACCACCGATGTGTCGCAGCGTTCGCGGTAGCCTTCGAGCGGATAGCGCGAGATCGAGGCGCCGAGGAACAGAAGATCGTCGAAATGCGGCAGCTTGCGCTTGGCGCCGGCGCCCCGGATGTCATAGATGCCGGTCGCCGCGGCGCGGCGGATCTCGGAAAGCGTGTAGTCGTCGAAAGTCGCGGATTTGCGCGGCGTCGTTGGCGGGTTCTTGTAGGTCATGCTGCCTCAATACGCGTCGGCGTTGTCGATATTGAAATTGTAGAGCGTGCGCGCCGAACCGTAGCGCTTGAACTCCGACGGCTTGACCCCGGTCACGCCAGCGCGGTCGAGCAGGCCCTGCAGGAGTTCGATATGCTCGGGCCGCATCTCCTTGGCGATGCAGTCGGCGCCAAGGCTCTCGACCTTGCCGCGCACGAACAGCCGCGCCTCGTAGATGGAATCGCCCAGTGCGTCGCCGGCGTCGCCCAGCACCACCAGATTGCCCGATTGCGCCATGAAGGCCGACATGTGGCCGATATTGCCGTGCACGACGATGTCGATGCCTTTCATCGAAATGCCGCAGCGCGACGAGGCATTGCCTTCGATGACCAGCAGCCCGCCCTTGCCGGTGGCGCCGGCATACTGGCTGGCGTCGCCCTTGATCACGATCGAGCCCGACATCATGTTTTCGCCGACGCCGGGGCCGGCCGAACCGTGCACGGTGATCGCCGCGCCGTCATTCATGCCGGCGCAGTAATAGCCGACGCTGCCGCGCACATCGATTGTAACTGGCTGGTCGACGCCGACGGCGACCGAATGGCTGCCCTTCGGGTGTAGCACTTCCCACGCCGTTTCGTTGGAACCGGGCGTCAGCTTGTGCAGCGCCTGGTTCAGCTCTCGCAGCGACGACACATCGAGATCGAAGACCCTGGAGGCGTGGTCTTGGACCACCTTCGAAAGTTTGGTTGCCGGCATGGACTCAATGCTCCCAGAAATAGACGGTTGCGGGTTCCGGTTCCCAGACCCTCGCATTGTCTATGCCGGGCAGCTTGGTCAGCGCGCGATATTCCGAGCCGAAGGCGACATACTGGTCCGTCTCGGCCATGACGGCGGGCTTGCAGGCGATCGGATCGCGCACCACGCCGAAACCGTTCTTGGTGCCGACGACGAAGGTGAAGAAGCCGTCGAGGTCCGACAGCGTGCCTTCCAGCGCTTCACCGAGATTCTTGCCATGCGCCATCTGCGACGAGAGATAGGCGGCGGCGACCTCGGTGTCGTTCTCGGTCTCGAAGGTCATGCCTTCGCGCCGCAATTCGCGCCGCACATTGTTGTGGTTGGACAGCGAACCATTGTGCACCAGGCACTGGTCGGCGCCGGTCGAGAACGGATGCGCGCCCATGGTGGTGACGGCCGATTCCGTCGCCATGCGGGTATGGCCGATGCCATGCGTGCCGGTCATCGAGCGGACGTCGAACCGATCGACGACAGCTTCCGGCAGGCCGACCTCCTTGTAGATCTCCACCGCTTCACCGGCGCCCATGATGCGCACGTCCGGCCGGATCGACTGCAGCGCTTCGCGGGCGGTGTCGACCTTGTCGGGCGCGGTCCTGAGCACGGCATGCGTCGACTTCACCGCAATGCTCACCGGCGCGCCGATGGCCTTGGCAAGCTCGGCGTCGAGGCCGCGGAAATCGCGATCGGGCTTTGCCGACTGGATGGTGATCTTGGCCTCGTTCCTGGACGAGGCGCCATAGATGGCGATGCCGGCGCTGTCGGGCCCGCGGTCGCTGAGCGAGATCAGCATTTGGGACAGCATCGAGCCGAGCTGCGGCTCAAGCGACTTGTCCTTCAGAAAAAGTCCGACGATTCCACACATGTCAGCCTCCCGGCGTTTGCAGCTAAGAGATGATGTACCGAATGCGCTGTCCGAATTCAATCATATGAAAAAAATATTCCTGTAGTTACGTATGTGGCTCAATGCCGCTTTGCGCGGTGTCCGCGCCGGCACGGGCGCTGTGAGCCCATATGGCCGTGCGGATGCGGGCCATTCTGTAGGCGTCGAGGATCGACAGCGCATAGATCAGGAAGCCTCCGGCATGACGGCCGACGAAGCTGGCGTCGGCCGGCGCGATCCTGGCCGTCACCAAGGCGAGGATCACCATGAAGAACAGGAACTGCAGGCCGCGCACCGGCACGCCCAGAATGACATGGCCGCTTGCCGGCAAAACGATCGCGGCGCCGAGGACGAGATAGGGATTTGTCGGCGCGGGCGGGAGTACGTTCGTCATGCCACCTGCCTTTCCTGTCCGTTGATGGCATCGCGCAGCACCGAGGCTGAGGTAAGGAGCCTCTCGATCAGCGCCGGATCGAGCCTTGTGGTGCCGAATGCTGCCTGGCGGAACACGCCGTAGCGCGCGCGTTCGGCCTCGGCCAGCAGCCAGACGATGCGCACGCCGTTCGGTGTGATCAAGAGCTCCTTGGCGCGGCCTTCGGCAAAAATCTCCAGATGACTGGCGATCAGATTCTGCGGGAAGCGCGCCGCCCTGAGGTCGGTTCGCAGCACGGCTTCGGCTGGAAAGCCCGGAGCTTTCGGCAGCGTATGCTGGAGGTGGTCGAAATTGGAGAAGGTCGTCGGCGAGCCCGGCCGCATCATCATGTCAAAGGTCGCCGGCGCCGCGACCGGTTCAGTGACCGTGACACTGAGCCAGCGTGCCGGCAGTTTTCGCGTCGCCAGCGTGTCGACTATGGTGCGCACCTGCACGCGCCGATCGTTCCATGTGCCTGCCCAGGTAATGACGCCTGCCGTGCCGTCCGAAACGTCTGAAGCGTCGGGAATGACGGTGCGGATGCAGGCCACCTCGGCCTCACGAGCGGCGGTTGCCCTGTTGCGGCTGGCGCGCGCCAGCCAGGCGAGGTGCAGGACGAGAGCCAGGGCGATCGCCCCGGCCAGCAATGCTGTCGTCACCTCGGACACCTCGTCACGTCATGCCTGCCCTAACCGGCAGGTCCTCTCCTATCAATAGCCCTGCGGCTTCGGCCACGGCATGGTGAACTGGTCGCCGCGGCGCACATAGCGGTAGCGGTAGAAGTGGAACCACACAGAGATCAGGAAATAGAAGATCGTCATCGCGATCAGCTGCGAGCCGAAGCCGAGGAAGATGGCGAAGAAGGTCACCACGCACAGGCAAAACAGCACAATCGCCGGCAGCGGATGGAAGGGATGCGTATAGCCGCGGCGGATGGTGCCGAGCGGCCACTTCTTCCGGAACATCATGATGTTGATGCTCATGAACGTGTATTGCAGCACGCCCGACAGGATCGAGAATGTGATCGCCTGGTTGAGGTCGGCGATGAAGGCGAAGGCCAGCGCGATCGGCAGCAGGAACAGGATCGAGCGGTAGGGCGTGCGGTATTTCGGATGCACGGCCGAGAACCACGTCGGCAGATAGCGGTCGCGTCCGAGCGAGAACCAGGCGCGGGCCGCATCGTTGATACAGCCATTAGCCGACGCGAGCGCCGCGAGCAGCGTGGCGATGAACAGCAGGTTTTCGAGCAGTGCGCTGCCGGTCAGCTTGCCGGCGTCCCACAACGGATAATAGGTGATGCCGAGATACTCCCAGGGCATCAGTGAGGCGCAGACATACCAGGTCATGGCTGCGGCGATCAGAAGCGTGATCATGCCGGCCATCGTGCCGTAGGGCAGCGAACGGGCCGGCGAGCGCACTTCCTCGGCCGCCTGCGTGGTGCCTTCGATGCCGAGATAATACCAGATGCCGAACTGGAAGGCGGCGATGACGCCGATCCAGCCATAGGGCAGCGCATTGCCGGGCGTGACCAGTTCATTGAGCTTGAGCACCGCGCCTTGCGTCCACGGGCTGACCGAGAAGAACAGGATGACGATCGAGACATAGGCGATCGCGGTGATGACGAAATTGACGTTGAGCGTCATCAGCACGCCGCGGTAGTTGAGCCACGCCAGCACGACGATGGTGGCGGCGATGAAGGAATTGTGGGTGAGCCCTTCGACGCCGGCCTTGGCGACGATGGTGTCGCCGAGCAGGATGGCGTCCGACACCTCCAGCATCGTATAGGCAAAGACCAGGAACAGCGCGACGTTGAACGCCATCAGCGGTCCGACAATGTGCTTGGCCTGGGCGTACTGGCCGCCGGCGGCGGCGACCGTCGATGTCACCTCGGAATCGATCATGGCGACCGAGGTGTAGAGCAACCCGACCACCCAGCAGACGATCAGCGCCGCAAGCGCACCGCCCTTGTCGGCCGAGAAATTCCAGCCGGTGAATTCACCGACCAACACGATGCCGACGCCGAGCGCCCAGACATGGGCCGGGCCGAGCACCCTGAGCAGCGAAACCCTGTCGCCGTGAATGGTGGTGGTGATGGTATTCTCAACCGCGGCGGTCATTGATCGATCCCCACTCAGATCCGGTGTTTTTCGGAAACGGCTTCAAGCTCGCCTTCGCGCGAGGAGGTCAGCACATCCTCGGAGTAAGTCGTGTCGATGCTGAACCAGTCGTAGAGCATCCACAGCGCAAGCACGACCGAGATGCCCCAGCATGCATAAGAGAGTACGGTCCACATGAGCGTGCTTCCCCAGGATTTCTTGCGTTATTTGTCGTCGAACTTTTCGTTGATGACGTCGCGATATTCGCGGTCGGAGGCGCGGAACAGGAAGACGAAATAGCCGATCAGCACGGCTGCCATGATAATCAGCGTCGGCCAGTCGATGATGTAGTGGAAGCGATTCTGGATGATGTCGTGCGCGGTCTCGGGCGTATAGCCGAGCTTTTCCCAGATCGCGGCCATGGTCGGGTTTTGTCCGAGCGCCTCCCAGGTCTTGGCGTCGAGCGCATCGATGGATTTTGCGGCGCCGGCGAAACCGAGTTTGAGGGGCAGCCACAACGCCACGAAGATGGCGACGACGACGACGACAATGTCGAAAATCTGCCCGGCCCGGCTTTGCTCCGGCGGTGTGTAGCGTGGCATCTCTCTACCCTCAGATCTTGCGGTTGCGGGCGGCGTCGGCATTCTTGATGTCGAGCCCGTAGATGAAGTCCTTGTCTTCCTTGTAGTGATTGACCATCGCCAGGATGGCGGCCGTGTTGAAGATCAGCACGGCGGCGGCGGCGATCGCGACGACGATCTTGATCCCGGTGTCCGGGATGTAGGGCCATGTCATGATGAGCACGAAGAGGATCGTCACCCACAGGCAGATGATCAGGAGCGCGGATCCGCGCACGTCGGAGCGGTACAGCGCTTCGATGCGCTGCTGCAGGTCTGACATCGGTTTTCCCCTTTATTCCAACGCCGGCTTCCGAGCTGGCCGGTCATTGCCCTCTTTCAAGAGAGTGAAATTTTTTTCATAAATTCAGTCCGATTTGCGGAATTGTCAAGACGAATTTACGTTTGGTTAACCGGTCATTTGGCCTGACAGATTTTGCCTGACAATGAAATTATTTGCTTATGGGTATTGCGAGATCAGGACGTTTGCGGTCAATATTCGCTCAAAGCCCCCACAGCAGTGCGAGGGGCAGGGAACAGCACAGAATTTTCGAACGGAGGATTAGCGGATGACGGCATCCTGGAGATTTTCGACCCTGGCGGATCGCCATCGCGCGCTCGGCTCGAAGCTCGAAGACTGGAGCGGCATGGGCACCGCTTGGACCTACGACAAGGATGCCGACGAGGAATACACCGCCATCCGCACCAAGGCCGGGCTGATGGATGTCTCTGGCTTGAAGAAGGTCCACATCACCGGGCCGCATGCCTCACATCTCATCGATCTCGCCACCACGCGCGACGTCGAAAAAATCTATCCTGGCAAGTCGGCTTATGCCTGCATGCTGAACGAGGCCGGCAAATTCACCGACGACTGCATCCTCTACCGCACCGGGCCGAACGCCTGGATGGTGGTGCACGGTTCGGGCACCGGCCATGAGGAACTGCAGCGCGCCTCGGTCGGCCGCGACGTCTCGCTGCGCTTCGACGACAACCTGCACGACCTGTCGCTGCAAGGGCCGACAGCCGTCGACTATCTCTCAAAGCATGTGCCGGGCATCCGCGACCTCAACTATTTCCATCACATGCAGACGCAGCTTTTCGGCTTTCCGGTGATGATCTCGCGCACCGGCTATACCGGCGAGCGCGGCTACGAGATCTTCTGCCGCGGCCAGGATGCCGGCACGATCTGGGACAGGATCCTCGACGAGGGCAAGAGCGCCGGCATCATTCCTTGCCGCTTCACCACGCTCGACATGCTGCGCGTCGAAAGCTATTTGCTCTTCTACCCCTATGACAATTCGCAGAAATATCCGTTCGAGAATGAAGGCCCCGGCGACACGCTGTGGGAGCTGGGCCTCGACTTCACCGTCAGCCCCGGCAAAACCGGCTTCCGCGGCGCGGAGGAGCATTATCGGCTGAAGGGCAAGGAACGCTTCAAGATCTATGGCGTTCTGCTCGACGGCAAGGAGCCGGCCGACGAGGGCGCGCCGGTCTATCGCGACGGCAAAAAGGTCGGCGTGGTGACCTGCGCCATGTATTCGCCGTTGGTCAAGAAATCGATGGGCATCGCCCGCCTCGACGTCGACTGCGCGGTCAAGGACACCAAGCTCGAGATCCGCAACAAGAGCGGATCGATCAAGGCGACGGCGGAGCCGCTGCCCTTCGACGATCCCAAGAAGACCAAGCGCACGGCGAAAGGCTGAGGCATAATCGAGAGCGAGGGATTTTAGGGCACGAAGAGAGAATGGCAGCCAAGACGATCATCAGCCGGCCCATTTACGGAACCCTGTCTCCGCAGCCCGGCAAGCATCATCTTTTCGTGGCGGATGCGGAAGGCGCGCTGGCGATCGTCGATATGGCAAGGACGGCTCCGGCCGGCTTCTTCGACGGCGCCGAGATCGTCTTCATTCCCGGCATTGACGGCAAGCATGTCGCAGCCCTCGAAGCGCTGAAGCCGGCGCAATTTCACGTCGCACCGTCCTTCGCCAGCCTGTTGCCGCGGTTGAAGCAGACGCTGGCCAACGCCCATATGGGCCTGCGCCTCTATCTCGTCGGCACTGAAGGGCTGATCGGCCAAGCCATGCAGGTGGCGCTCGAAGCCGGCATCGACCACACCTCCATGCAAACCGAACACCGCGGCTCGCTGGCGCGGCGCATGCAGTGTGTGCACTGCAAGGGCATCACCGAGAATGTGACGACGCAGCCTGCCCCCTGTGCGCATTGCGGCCTGCTGCTTCTGGTGCGCGATCATTATTCCCGGCGCCTCGCCGCGTTCCAGGGCGTGTGCATCAATGCCGAGGACCGCTCGGAAATTCCTCCCATGGAGGAGGCCTTCCCATGAGCACCGGCACCACCAAGCTCGATGTCGTGGTCAGCGATGTCGTCCCGGTCAACGACCTCGTCACCCGCTTTCATTTCCGCCGCCGCGATGGCGAACTGTTGCCGACTTTTTCCGGCGGCGCCCATGTCGTGGTCGAGATGCGCGATGGCGATCTGACCAGGCTCAATCCCTATTCGCTGATGGGCTCTCCGCTCGACACGCGTGAATACACCATTTCTGTGCGCCGCGACGATGTCGGCCGCGGTGGCTCATTGTTCATGCACCGGTCCGTCAAGCCGGGGCTGGAGATGGTGGTCAGCTATCCCGTCAATCTGTTCTCGCTCGATCTCAGGGCAAAGAAGCATCTGATGCTGGCCGGCGGCATCGGCATCACGCCATTCATGGCGCAGACCGCGCAGCTCGCCGGGTCCGGCGGCAATTTCGAACTGCACTACACCTGCCGCACCGCTTCGCTCGGCACCTATGCCGACGTGCTGCAGGAGCGCTATGGCCGCCGCATCCGGCTCTATCACGACGACCTCGACCAGCGCATCGAACTCGACCGGCTGTTGTCGTCGCAGCCGCTCGGCACGCATCTCTATGTCTGCGGCCCGGCCGGCATGATCAACTGGGTGCGCGATCGTGCGGCAAGCCTCGGCTGGCCGCCCGAGACCGTGCATTTCGAGCATTTCGCGGCGCCGCAGCCCGGCCTGCCTTTCGACGTCACACTTGCCGTCAGCGGCAGGACAATCCGCGTCGGCGAGCAGCAGAGCCTGCTCGAGGCCATCGAGGCCGCCGGCGTCGATCCGCCCTATCTCTGCCGCGGCGGCGTCTGCGGCCAGTGCGAGACCAACGTCATTTCGTATGAAGGCAAGTTCATCCACAACGACCACTGGCTGAGCGAGGAAGAGCATCGTTCCGGCTGCAAGATCATGCCGTGCGTGTCGCGCTTCGAAGGCAAGTCGCTGGTCTTGGAAAGATAGGAGGCGAAGATGGGCATCACCTTTCGCAAGGAAACGTTCCGCGACGATTTCACCTTCAAGAACAGCCCGGAGCATATCAGGCGGTTTCCGTTTCCGTTCCACGAAGACAGCTACATGTATGCGGTCAACATCGAGCCGCATGTCGTGGGTCCCAAGGGCAGCGTGCTGGAAAACCTGATCGACGTCGACGAGCACTATGTCGCCGAGATGCAGGATCGCGCGCTGGTGCTGGCCGAGGACCCGCTGCGCTGCCAGTCGCTGCCGCACATGACGCTGGCCGGCTGGGACCTGCTCGAACTTTTGATGGAGCAGCAGGCGCTGGGTTATCCCGAACATTTCACGCTGACCCGTGATGGCGATCGCTGGCGCTGGATCAACCGGCCGCTCGGCATCGACGACACCTTTACCTTCGGCGACACCTCGACGCTGCCCTATGGGCCGATGGAGTACATCACCCGCCAGAGTCAGGGCGATTTCTGCATCCTCGACCAGCGCGACGGCAATCTGTGGATGGATGCCGGCATGGTCACCACCCAGGCCGACTGGTCGCTCGATTTCGACATCGGCATGAACTTCTTCGAGTGGCACGCGCCGGTGCCCCTGGCCCACGAAAAGGGGATCTTTGTCCGCGCGCTGAAATTCCTCACCAACATCCAGCAGGGCAAGCCGGCGCGGCGTCTCAACTGGACGATGACCATCAATCCGCGTCTCGACACCAGCCCGGAAAATTATCACAAATGGGGTCCGGACCGGACCACGGTGACGCCGGAGAATGTCGGCGACAAGGTGCATCTGCGCGTCGAGCTGCAAAGCTTCTGGCGCCTGCCGCGCTCGAACGGCATCGTCTTCCCGATCCGCTGCTATCTCATCAAGATGGACGAACTGGTGACGCAGCCGAAATGGGCCCGCCGCCTGCACCGGGTCATCCGCGACCTGCCGGAGGAACTCGCGACCTATAAGGGCCTGACACGGTATCGGCCGACGCTGGTCGAGTGGCTGTCGAAGCTCGATGATGGGAGTGCGACATCGCCGGGGTTCGGGCCGGACTGACCTCCAAAGACTTGGGTTCCTCGCCCCTGCCAGAGGCGGGGGAGAGGTGTCCGCGAAGCGGACGGAGAGGGAGCCTTCGTAGGGCGCTCCCCTCTCCGTCTCGGCTTCGCCGAGCCACCTCTCCCCACTACGTGGGGCGAGGAACCAAGTGCCTCACCCCGCGCTCTGCGGATAGCAAATAATCGACAAATAGCGCATCGGCAGTTTCGTCAGTTTCTCCGGTCCGTGCGGCGCGTCGGCGTCGAAGAACAGGCTGTCGCCCGGCTTCATCGGATAGAGGTTGCTGCCGTGCCGGTAAACCACCTCGCCCTCCAGCATGTAGAGGAACTCCATGCCCTCATGCTGAAAGGTCGGGAACACATCCGAATCCTCGGTCAGCGTGATCAGATAGGGCTCGACGACGACACCGCTGGTGTTGGAACCGATATGTCCGAGCAGATTGTACTGATGGCCGGCGCGCGTGCCGCGGCGCTCGACATCGAGGCCTTCGCCGGCCTTGACGAAGACGGCGCTGCGCTCCTCTTCAAAGCGGCGGAAGAAGGCGGTAACGGGAACGCCGAGCGCCCGCGACAGCGCCTGCAGCGTGGTCAGCGACGGCGAGGTGATGCCGTTCTCGATCTTGGACAGCATGCCCAGCGAAATGTCGGTGGCGACAGCCAGATCGGCGACGGTGATTCCGAGCTTCTTGCGGAAGGCGCGCACCTCGCGGCCGATCGCCACCTCCAGCACCTTTTCGCGTGTGTCGCGAATGGCATGCGGGTTCTGCGTCAGCGGCGTGCGGATGGTCTTCCCATCCCCTGAAACCTTTGCCACTGGCTTTGCCTTTGCCGAAGCGGGGCCAGCCTTGGAGTCGGAAATTGTCTTGGCCATCTCGCCCCCGAATCCTGAAGATTTATTTCACTCTAGGTGAACATATTCGGTGCCGATACAGAAACGCAACCGCCACGGCAAGCCCTTTAGGTCGAATGGTGTCCGGTCCGGATTTGCGCTGTTATCGGTTTTTGCTGGAAATCCGCTGCGGCGAAACGCGGTTTCGTCACAAGGCCTGTTGACAGCATCGAAGGGGCAATTAGTGTCACTGTGAGTGAAATTTGTTTCGTAAGAGAAATTTTGGGAGGCCTGCCATGAACACTCGCGTTGCCGTCATTGGGGCCGGACCATCCGGCCTGGCCCAGCTCAGGGCCTTCAAATCGGCTGAAGACAAGGGTGCCGCGATTCCCGAAATCGTCTGCTTCGAAAAGCAGTCGGACTGGGGCGGCCTGTGGAACTACACCTGGCGCACCGGCCTCGACGAGCATGGCGACCCCGTCCACGGCTCGATGTACCGCTACCTCTGGTCGAACGGGCCGAAGGAATGCCTGGAATTCGCCGACTACACATTTGAGGAGCATTTCGGCCGTCCGATCGGCTCCTATCCGCCGCGCGCCGTGCTGTGGGACTACATCAAGGGCCGCGTTGAAAAATCAGGCCTGCGCAAATGGGTGCGCTTCAACAGCCCGGTGCGCATGGTGACCTTCTCGGACGTGACGAAGAAATTCACCGTCACCGCGCATGACCGCACCAACGACGTCACCTACTCCGAAGAGTTCGACAATGTCGTTGTCGCCTCCGGGCATTTCTCGGTGCCCAACGTCCCTTATTTCGAAGGTTTTTCCACCTTCAACGGCCGCATCCTGCACAGCCATGATTTCCGTGACGCGATGGAGTTCAAAGGTAAGGACATATTGATCATCGGCCGTTCCTATTCGGCCGAGGACATCGGCTCGCAATGCTACAAATACGGCGCCAAATCGATCACCTCCAGCTACCGCTCCAAGCCGATGGGCTTCAAGTGGCCGGAGAACTGGAAGGAAGTGCCGCTGCTGCAGAAGGTCGTCGGCAAGACCGCCCACTTCAAGGACGGCACCACCAAGGATGTCGACGCCATCATCCTGTGCACCGGCTATCTGCATTCCTTCCCCTTCCTCACCGACGATCTGAAACTCAAGACCGCCAACCGCATGTGGCCCGACCAGCTTTATGAAGGCGTCGTCTGGGAGAAGAATCCGAAACTGTCCTATATCGGCATGCAGGACCAGTTCTACACCTTCAACATGTTCGACGCGCAGGCCTGGTTCGCCCGCGATGTCATCATGGGCCGGATCAAGCTGCCGTCACCGCAGGCGATGGCCGAGCACGGCGCCAAGTGGCGCGCGCGCGAGGAAACGCTGGAAGACGCCGAGCAAATGATCTGGTTCCAGGGCGACTACACCAAGGAGCTGATGGACCAGACCGACTATCCCGGCTTCGACGTCGAGGCGGTCAACCAGACCTTCATGGAGTGGGAGCACCACAAGGCCGAAGACATTATGAGCTTCCGCGACCACGCCTATCGCTCGCTGATGACCGGCAACATGGCGCCGCTGCACCATACGCCATGGCTGCAGGCGCTGGACGATTCGATGGAGAGCTATCTTGAGGTGAAGGGCGTCGCGGCGGAGTAGCGCAGCCCATTTCAATCCCGCGGATAGTCCGGAGCCGCTTCGGTCTCCGAAGCTCCGCGGCTGCGATGCCCGGCTTGCGCAGTTCCTCCACCGAGGCGCGCACCCGAGCGATGGCGTAGGATGTTGCCGCATCCACCGTAGCGAAACCGGAACTGTTCACCGTCCGGTTCGCCGGTCTTGGCCATGTCGAAAACGAGAACGGCAAAAGGCGGTTCGCCCGGATCGGACATTCGATCACTATCCCAGTTTTGCCCGAGCCTTCGCCGTCCAGGCGTTGAACAGCCGGTCGGCGACGATGCCGATGAACGCTATCGCCAGGCCCGCGACGATGCCGCGGCCGGAATCGGCTTTCGACAGAGCGATGAACACCTCCTGGCCGAGATCGCGTGTGCCGACCATGGCGCAGATGATGATCATCGCCAGCGCCATCAGGATGGTCTGGTTGACGCCGAGCATGATCTCGGGAAGCGCCAGCGGCAGCTGCACGCGGAAGAAGGTCTGGCGCGGTGTGCAGCCGGACACTTTCGCCGCTTCGATCAGCGCCGGCGGCACCTGCCGGATGCCGTGATTGGTGTAGCGGATCGCCGGCACCACGGCAAAGGCGATCGTCGCGATCATGGCGGTGACGTCGCCCACCCGGAACAACATCACCACCGGAATGATGAAGCAGAAGGACGGCAGCACCTGCAGCGTGTCGATGATGGGCGTGACGATCTTTTCAAAGCGGTCGCTGCGCGCGGCCGCGAGCCCGATCGGAATGCCGATCAGGCAAGCGATAAAGGCTGAGATGCCGCAGAGATAGACCGTCGCCATGGTCTTTTCCCAGAGACCGGTGATGGCGCAGAAAGCAGTCAGCGCGCCGACCAGTGCCGCCAGCCTCAGGCCGCCGAGCTGATAGCCGGCGAGGCCGAGCAGGAACACCGCGCCCAGCCACGGAAAGCCTTCGCAGAAGGCGCGCAGCGGGTTCAGCACATTGAGGATCAGCGCCACGCGAAACGCTTCGATCACATCGAAGAAGTTGATGGTCACCCAGTTCACCGCCGCCTTCCATAACGGCGCGGTGGTGAAGGTGATCGCCTTCGGTACCGCCGCGAAGGCCGGCACGTAGAGGCTGAGCAGCGTGGTGACGGCAAGGATGGCGATGGCCAGCGACAGATAGGGATAGCGCCGCCAGAAGACGGGGCTTGCCTCCTGATGCGTCTGGCCTTTCGCCTGCTTGTGGGCGATGGCCTGGCTCAGCCTATCGAGCGCGATGGCCAGTGCGACGATGGCGAGGCCGGCTTCCATGGCCTCGCCGACCTTCAGCGCCCGCAATGCGAGCAGCACGTCGTAGCCCAGCCCGCCGGCGCCGATCATCGAGGCGATGATCACCATGTTCAGCGCCAGCATGATCACCTGGTTGACGCCGACCATCAGCGTCGGCCGCGACGAGGGAAGAAGCACACGCCACAATTTCTGCCGCGCCGTGCAGCCGGCCATCTCGCTGAAATCGTCGACTTCGGACGGCACGCGCGACAGGCCGAGCATCGTTGCCCGCACCATTGGCGGCGTGGCGAAAATGGCGGTGGCAATCATCGCCGACACCGGACTGTTGCCGAACAGGAGCAGCATCGGGATCAGGTAGGCAAAGGTCGGAATGGTCTGCATCAGGTCGAGGGCAGGGGAGACGATGAGCCGTTCGGCCCAAGGCTTGCGCCAGGCCCAGATGCCGGCGAACAGGCCCGTCACAATGCAGAACGGCACGGCGATGGAAATCAGCGCCAGCGTCAGCATGGCGCTGGTCCACTGGCCGAACAGCGCGATGTAGAGGAAACAGCCGCCGACCAGCAGGCCAAGCTTACGGCCGCCCGCTGAATACCCGGCGAGAAAGGCGGCGGCGCAGATCCCTAACCAGGACATGCGCGGCAGCACATGGGTGTCAGCCCCGTGGCCGATTTTGAAATTCTTGGCGAGCAGATTGAGCGCGAAATCGAGGGGAACACCGAGCACAGCGGTGATCGAGCGGGTCAGCCACGACAGGTTCGACTTGATCCAGCGCATCAGCGCGCTGACCCAGTCGGCGATCGGGACGACCGCCTCGGCCGGATAGTTGACGGCCCAGGGCAGCCTGTCCTGCAGCAGGAACACCACCAGCACGGCGGCCAGTGCCAGGACCCAGATCAGCAGCCAACGCTGAACCGGCGGCCTTGCTTGGCTGGCGCTTGCCGTCACCGTCATGCGCCGGCCCTGTCCAGGCCGGCCAGCAGCCCGATGACGGCTTGTGGCGTCACCTCGCCGATCGGCTTGCCGGTGCCGTTGACCACCGCGAACGGTTTTCCTGAGGCGACGATGCTGGCCGAGAAGCTGGCGATCTTGGACTCCGGCGAAACCGTCCCGCCATGCTCCGAACCATCGCAGGCGCGCATCAGGCTGCGCGCCGAAATCACCTTGGCGCGGTCGACGTCGCGGGTGAATTCGGCGACATAGTCGGTCGCCGGATTGACCACCAATTGCTCCGGTGTGCCGATCTGGATGACCTCGCCGTCCTTCATGATGGCGATGCGGTCGGCCAGCCTGATCGCCTCGTCGAAATCATGGGTGATGAAGACGATAGTCTTGTGCAGCATGGTCTGCAGCCGCATCAGCTCGTCCTGCATCTCGCGGCGGATTAGCGGGTCGAGCGCCGAGAATGGCTCATCGAGGAACCAGATCTCCGGCTTGGTCGCGAGACTGCGGGCAATGCCGACGCGCTGCTGCTGGCCCCCGGACAATTCGCGCGGATAGAAATGCTCGCGGCCGCGCAGGCCGACCAGCTCGATCACCTCGCGCGCACGCGTTTCGCGTGTCGGCCGGTCCTGTCCCTGAATGCTCAGGGGGAAAGCAATGTTGTCCAGCACGTTGAGATGCGGCAGCAGGGCAAAGTTCTGGAACACCATGCCCATGCGATGGCGCCGGAGCTCGATCAGAGCCGCATCGGAAATTTTCAGCAGGTCCTTGCCTTCGAACTCGACCTTGCCGTGCGTCGGTTCGACCAGCCGCGACATGCAGCGCACCAGCGTCGATTTGCCGGAGCCCGACAGGCCCATGATGATAAAAATCTCGCCCTGGCGAATTTCAAGGTCGACGGCCCGCACAGCGCCGACCAGCCCGGCGGCGGCGATCTCGGCCATGCCGGCCTTGCCGTCGCGCTCGCGGATGAAACTGGCCGCGTTCGATCCGAACAGCTTCCAGACATTGCGGCAGGCAAGTTTTATCGGCCGCGCATCCTTTACCGTGCCAGCCGCCTGCGGTTCAGTCGCTTCCGTCATCCAATGGTCCTTCTGGAAATGGGGATATAGACCCGGCCGTTACGGCCGGGTCTGGCCTCCAGTCGGAACGATCACTGCGCCCAGGCTTTCCAGTCGGCTTCGTGCGCGGCGATCCAGGCGGCGGCGACGTCTTCCTGCGTCTTGCCGCCGAGGTCGATCTCGCCGCTCATCTTGTTGAGTTCGTCGGTGTCGACCGTGAAGGCCTTGGCTACCTTGTAGGCGACCGGCCATTTGTCCTTCATGCCGCCCCAGGAGTACTTCCAGATCTCCCCATGCGGCTTGCCGCAGTCATATTTGGCATCGGGATTGGTGCCCCATTTCGGATCGGTGTAGCACTCGGGCGTGTACTCCGGGAATTGCACCCACTCGCCCTTGTACTTGGCCGGCGCCCAGTGCGGCGAATAGATCCACAGCATGATCGGCGCCTTGCGCTGATAGGCCGAGTCGAGCTCGGCGAACATTGCCGCGTCGGTGCCGGCATGGATGACGGTGAAGGGCAGCTTCAGCGCTTCGACACGCTCGTCGTCAAAGCCTTCCCAGGTCACCGGGCCGCCGAGATAGCGGCCCTTCGGCGCCGTCTCCGCCGTCGAGAACGCCTCGGCGCATTTCGGGTCCTTCAGCGCTTCCCAGTTGGGCAGGCCCGGGCATTTCTCCTTCATATATTCGGGGAACCACCATTCCTCCTTGGCCTTCGGTCCCAGCTTGCCGAGCCGTTCGGTTTGGCCGGTGGCATCAGAAGCCTTCATGGCTTCGCCAGCCGTCGTGTCCCAGAATTCGAGGCCGACATCGAGATCGCCATTGGTCAGGCCCGTGGTCAGGCTGGAGAGATAGTCGGCGGTCGGATATTCGACGGTGTAACCGAGCTTTTCGAGGATGCCGCCAAGAATCTTGGCGTTGAGATTGACGCTGGTCCAGTCGAACAGCGCGATCTTGATCGGGTCGTTGGATTCAGGTGCCGCTGCGTAGGCCGGTGATGCAAGCGAGCTTGCCGCGGCAAGTGCGAAGGCTCCCATTGATAGGTTCGAAATCACACTGCGAAATGACATGCTTGTTCTCCTGTCAAACCATGTGGAAATTCTTAGTCGTTCCCTTCTTGCGTCTTTTCTTGATTGTGTTGGAAAGGCGGGTCGTTGCGCAAGCTCGTTCGCATCATTGCCTTGCAGCCGCGACCGGCGCAGGCGAAATGGTGCTCAATCTGGTGGTGGTTCGGTGCTGGATGCGCCCGAGTCATGGCGCCGCATGAATTGCTGCGCGAGCAATCGTCAACGGATCGATCGCCACTCCGGCGGCGCTCTGAGACGTGCGAGCCATCAAGGTCCCATGATCTCGGCCGGCGAGCCCCATCTCCACCAAGGCCGTTTCATGGGATGAAATTATATATACCAACGTTCATGCGGCGCAACGGCTGATGCCATATGCACCGCGGAATTTCAGACTTGTCGATTGCCAACCGCCAGAGCTGACTTCACGACATGATAAGGCCGCCATCGACATTGATGGTCTGGCCGGTGATGTAGGTGGCGTCGTTGCTGGCGAGGAAGCTGACCAGGCCGGAGACGTCCTCGCCGCTGCCGGCGCGGCCCATCGGGATGTTCTTCACCCATTCGGCCATCAGTTCGCCGGGCTTGTAGTTGCCCATCAGCTTGCCCCAGGCTGCGTCGTTGTATGCCCACATGTCGGTGTCGATGATGCCGGGGCAGATGGCGTTGACCGTGATATTCTCCTTGGCCACTTCCTTGGCGAGGCTCTGGGTGATGCCGACGACGCCGAACTTCGACGCCGCGTAATGCGGCGTGTAAATAAAACCCTGCCGCGCCTGGCCTGAGGCCGTATTGATCAGCCGGCCGCCGTCGCCATGCTTGCGGATGCGCGCGATCGCCTCCTGGCAGCACAGGAACACGCCCTTGGTGTTGACCGCCATCACCTTGTCCCATTCGGCTTCGGTCATCGCTTCGATCCGGGCGATGGTGATGACGCCGGCATTCTGCACCGAAATGTCGACGCGGCCGAACTCCCTTTCGGCGAGATCGTAGAGGGCGGTGACCTCGCCCTTCTTGGTCACGTCCATGCGCATCGACGCAACCTTGGCGCCTGCCGCCTTCAGGCTGGCGGCAACCTCTCCGACGCGGGCATCGATGGCGCTGACCACGACCGCCGCGCCTTCCTCGGCGAAGCGCTTCGCCATCGCCGCGCCGATGCCGCCGCTCGCGCCGGTGATGACCGCCGTCTTGCCTTCAAAACGCTTCTGCACTTCTTGTTCTCCTACCAGCAGACAAAGCCGCCATCGACAATCAGGTCGATGCCGGTAACGAAACTCGCGGCGCGGCTTGCCAGGAACACCGTCGGGCCGACCATCTCTTCCGGCGTCGCCATCCGCCCCATCGGCGTGTCGCGCTTGAAGATTTTTATCTGTTCGGCAACTTCCGGCCGCTTGTTCATCGGCGTCAGCGTGTAGCCGGGGCTCACGACATTGACGCGCAGGCCGCGATCGGCCCATTCCATGGCGAGGCTCTTCGACATGTGGATGACAGCGGCTTTTGACGAATTGTAGTGCGCCTGGGTCAGTCCGCGATTGACGATCGAGCCGGACATCGAAGCGATGTTGACGATCGACCCCTTGCGGCGGGCAAGCATGGCGCGCGCCTCGGCCTGGCAGGACAGGAACACGCCGCTGACATTGACGTCGTAGATCTTCTGCCATTTTTCCAGCGGCAACGTCTCGGCAGGTTCGGCGCCGGCGATGCCGGCATTGTTGACGGCGATGGTTAGCGCGCCGAGTTCCTTCTCCGTGCGCGCGACCGCGGCTGCGAGGTCGTCCTCCGACGTCACCGTGCCGGTCAGCACCAGCGTCTTGCGGCCGAGTGCCGTGATCTTGTGCGCCGTCTCCTCAAGCCCGCCTTTCGAGGCATGGCCGAAACAGGCAATGTCGGCGCCGGCTTCGGCGAGCCCGACGGCGATCGCTTGGCCGATGCCGCTGCCCGCACCTGTCACCAGCGCCACGTCGCCGCTGAGATCGAATAGTGTCATGTTTTCCCCTCTCCCTGAAATGAAGGGGCGCCAACTCTTAAGCTGGCGCCCCGCGCGGTCCGGTGCTTGGGAGGGTATCACCTGTTGCGCTTTGTTCCCATCTGCCGCGCTCAGCTTGTGGCGAGTTCCATCACGGCGACATTGCTTGCTTCATTGCGGTCGAGAATGCCGCGCTGGCGGCCACGGCTCAGCACCAGCACGCGATGTGACAGGCCCAGCACTTCTTCGAGATCGGAGCTGACCACCACCACCGCCATGCCGGAGCGGGCAAGGTCGGCGATCACATCATAGATCGCCGCTCGCGCCCCGACATCGATGCCGCGCGTCGGTTCGTCGAGGATGAACACCTTTGGCGGCCGCGACACCCATTTGGCGATGATCACCTTTTGCTGGTTGCCGCCGGACAGTTTTGACACCGCCTGGTTCGGCTTACCCTTGACGCCGAGCCTTGCGATGCCGGCCTCGGCGAATTTCTGCACCGCCTTGGGAAACACCCAGCCCTTTGGCGCGACATGGTCGAAATTGCCGAATGCCAGATTCTCACCGATGGTCTGGTCCAGCACCACGCCTTGCGCCTTGCGGTCTTCCGGCACCAGCACGACGCCAGCCTTGATTGCTGCCGCCGGCCCATTGAGATGCACGGCTTGGCCGGCCACCCGCACCGAGCCCGACGAGATCGGATCGGCGCCGGCGATCGCCCGCACCAATTCGGTGCGGCCGGCGCCGATCAGCCCGGCAATGCCGAGGATCTCGCCTGCTTTGACCGAGAAGGAGACATTGTTGAAGCTCTTCTCCGGCGAGGACAGGTTCTCGACCTCGAGCAGCGTTTCCTCGCGCGGCGGCGACAGATGCGGAAACATCCGCTCGACCGAGCGGCCGACCATCTGCTCCACCACGGTGCGCACCGGAATGTCGGCGCGCTCGTAGCGGGCGACAATGCGTCCGTCGCGCATCACCACCACGCGGTCGGCAATCTGCGCGATTTCGTCGAGGCGGTGGCTGATGTAGATGAAGGACATGCCTTCGGCTTTGAGTTTACGGATCTGCTGGAACAAAAGCTCCGTCTCTTCGCGGCCAAGCGCTGCGGTCGGCTCGTCGAAGATCAGCAACTCGGCGTTCAGCGTCAGCGCCTTGGCGATCTCGACCTGTTGCTGCGCGGCGATGCGCAGCGTGCGCACCTTGCGTTCCGGCGCGACGTCGAGGCCGAGCCGCTTCAATTGCGCCGAGGCCTTGGCGTTCATCTCGGCGCGGTCGATGCGGCCGCCGCGCATCGGCAGGCGCCCGACATAGACGTTTTCCGCCACCGACAGGTCCGGCAGCAGCTTCAGTTCCTGGTGGATCATGCCGACGCCGGCATCGATGGCCGCGGCGGGGTTGGCGGGGGAATAAGGCTTCCCCCGCCAGGTGATCGAGCCGGCATCGGATTTCGTCGCGCCGGCGATGATGTTCGAGACAGTCGACTTGCCGGCGCCGTTCTCGCCGAGCAGCGCCACGACCTCGCCCGGTCGCACCTCGAAGCTCGCATCGGCCAGGACCTGGACCGGTCCGTAGCTCTTGCACAGGCCGTTGACGAACAGCCCGCTATGCGGGCTTTCGCTGCGGCGAGGTTCTGGGGACATCGTGGCGCTCTCTTACGCGGTGCCGCAGGTTACGGATGCTTGGCGATGAACTGCTCGACATTGTCCTTGGTGGTCAGCGTCGCGTCCTGCAGCTGTTCGGCTGGAATGCTCTCGCCGGCCACCAGCTTGATCGCCGCATCGACGGCGAGCCTGCCCATGCCTTGCGTCTGCTGCGTCGCGGTGACGTCGAACACGCCGTCCTTCAGCGCCTTCAGCGCCGCAACGTCGCCGTCGAAGCCGGCGACCCAGACCTTGTGGCCGGGATTGGCGACCTTGACCGCCTGTGCTGCGCCCAGCGCCAGCGCGTCGGCCTGGCCAATGACGATCGACACGTCGGGATGCGACTGCAGCAGATCCTGCGTCAGCTTGAAGCCTTCGTCCTGGTGCCAGCCTTCGCTCCACAATTCGCCGACCACCTTGATGTCGGGGTAGCCCTTGAGCGCTTCGCCGCAGCCCTTGGAGCGGTCGACTTCCGGTGTCGTGCCCTTCTGGCCGTGGATGATGATCAGCTCGCCCTTGCCGCCGGCCTGCTTGGCGATGTAGTCGCACACCGCCTGGGCCGAGGCGACGCTGTTGGTGGCGATGAAGGTGTCGCCCGGCGCGCCGTCGGCGTTGCGGTCGACATTTACCACCGGAATGCTGGCAGCCTTGGCGGTCTTGGTCGGCACGGTGGCGGCGGTAGCGCCGGCCGGGATGTAGATCAGCGCATCGATGTTCTGCGTGATCAGATCCTGCACCTGGCTGACCTGCGTCGCCGAATCGCCCTTGGCGTCGACGGTGACGATCTCGATGCCCTTCTCCTTGCCGTAGGCTTCGACGGATTGCTTGATCTGGTTGAAGAAGTCGGCCTGCAGATTGGCGACAGCCAGTCCGAGCTTCTTGGCCTCCTTGGCCGAGGCCATCTCGGTCAGGCCAAGCAGCGGTATGACGGCGGCAGCGGCAAGCAGCAATGAACGTTTGGTCAGCATGTATTCCTCCGTTGATGTTCAAATCCGTTCAGCCGACGCACCCCATGGCGCCCTTGGCCGAACACTCCCAGTCTCGGATCGACCGATCCGTCTATCGCCCGGACATCCGGGCGAATTCCTGTTGCGGCTCGCTCCTCACTGCCGTCGCCGACGCCAGGTGTCGGTGGCGACCGCCAGCGCGATCACCACGCCAATCACCACCTGCTGGATGAAGGGCGAGACGCCGAGCAGATTGAGCCCGTTGCGCAGCACGCCGATGATGAGCACGCCGATGGCCGTGCCGCCGATCGAGCCGACGCCGCCCGACAGGCTGGCGCCGCCGATCACCACGGCAGCGATGGTGTCGAGCTCATAGCCGAGGCCGGAGCTCGGCTGCACCGAATCCAGCCGCGCCGCCAGCACGATGCCGGCAAGCCCGGCGAGCACGCCGCAAATGGCATAGACCCAGTTGGTCAGCGACTTCACCGGAATGCCCGAGAGCCGCGCCACCTCGGCGCTGCCGCCGATGGCGTAAAGGCTGCGGCCGGTGGCGCGATAGTTGAGGAAGATGGCGAAGATGATCGCCAGCACCATCATCAGTCCGACGGTGACCGACAGGAAGCCGAAATGGCGGATGATCGACAGGTTGGTGAACCAGTCGGGAAAGCCGACGATCTGCGAGCCGTCGGTGATCATGTTGGCAAGACCGCGCGCCACCGACATCATCGCCAGCGTGGCAATGAAGGGCGGCAGCTTGGTGACGGTTACAAGCAGGCCAGACACCAGCCCGCAGAGACCGGCCACCACAAGGGCGGCAACGACGCCGGCAGCAAGGCCGAGATTGAGATAATCGGGGTGGGCGACGAAGCCCATCACCATGGCGGCCAGCGCCAGCACCGAGCCGACCGAGAGATCGATGCCGCCGATCAGGATGACCAGCGTCATGCCGATCGCCATGATGCCGAGAACGGTGATCTGGTCGAGCACGTTGAGGATGTTGCGCACGGTGAGGAATGTATCGGTGGTCAGGGTCAGCGCCAGGCACAAAAGCGCCAGCCCGATCAGCGGTCCCATGGTTCCGGCGAACAGCGCCGAAAGCTTCGCGCTCGTCGCGCCTTGCGCGCTGGGCGCGGCTTTCAACTCGCCAGCTTTCGAGTCGCTTGCATCATTGCTCACGGCCACTTCGTCTCCTCCGTCAGCGAAACGGCGATGGCCTGCGGTCCGCTCTTGTTCACTAGGCACCTCCCTGTGAACAATTTATCTTTGATATGCAATTTTGTTCAGCTAAACTGTTCATTAGAAAATTGTCAAGAGCCGTTGCGCCACTCGGCGACGGTTTGCGCCACAGGGCGGTTTGTCCTAGGGAAGGCCAGGGGGCGGCGCTTTGCGGAAAAGATTTCCGAAATCTGCCGCGGGAGGGCACGAGCATGGCGACCGTCGAAAACGAGAAGGCCTCGCGCTTCCCCGATGCCGAGCTGAAGGCCCGCGCCGCCTGGCACTATTATGTCGAGGGCCTGACGCAGGAGCGCATTTCGGAAATCCTCGGCGTCGGCCGGATCAAGGTCCACCGCATCCTCTCGGCCGCCCGCGAGGAGGGCATCGTCCAGTTCCGCATCCGCGACAGTGTCGTCGAATGCGTGCAACTTGAGGAAAGCCTGAAGCAGCGCTTTGGGCTCAGCCAGGCCGTCGTGGTGCCGTCGGCCGCCGACCGCAGCAACGCGCCGCTGATGATCGGCCACGCCGCCGCCGCCTATCTCGCCGACAACGTCAATGCGGGCGATGTCATTGCGCTGGGCTGGGGGCGTACGCTGAAATTCGCCATCAACGAATTGCCGAGGCGGCCGATCGCCAGAACCACTGTCGTGTCGATGCTCGGCGGCCTCACCCATGCGCAGCCGCTCAACCCGACCGAAAGCGCCTGGGAGTTCGCCGAAAAGATCGGCGCCGAATGTTTCCTGCTGCCGGTGCCGGTCTATGCCGACAGGCCGGAGCAGCGCGACGCCTTCATGAGCCAGCGCAGTGTCCAGGATGTCGTCTTCCGCGCGCGCCGGGCCAACATCGCCGTGCTCAGCGTCGGCTCGTTCTCCAACGACAGCCCGATCGCCAATTATGGCTTCATCAAGCCGAGCGAACTAGAGGAGCTGCAGGCGGCCGGCGCGGTCGGCGACCTGTTGTGCCACTTCATCGACGCCGAGGGCCGCTCGGTCGACCACGAGGTCAACCGCCGCGTCTGCGCCTATCCGCTGCAGGATCTGTCCGACATTCCGAGCATCATCCTGGTTTCAGGCGGCCAGGAGAAGGTGCCTGTCATGCGCGCGGCGCTGGCGGGCACCAAGGTTTCGGTGCTGATCACGGACGAGGATGCCGCCAAGGGATTGCTTGGGCGTTGATTTCAGAGGTCGCGATCCTTCGCGCCCCCCTCTGGCCTATCGTCCATCTCCCCCCAAGGTGAGATTGTACGCGCCTCTGCTTTCGCCAATCTTCATCGTTGTAGAGGTGAGCGAGGCGCCGAAGCTGCTGATCTCCCCCCCTTGTGGGCCCTTGTGGGGGAGATGTCCGGCAGGACAGAGGGGGCGCTGTCCCGCCGACGTCTCAGACCTCACCCAACCGTGCATGGATGTCGCGCGTCGCGTGATAGAGGTCGCGGTAGATCGCCTTGCGTGCCCGGTAGGCCGGGACCAACGCATCGACCGGGTCGACCTTTCTGGTCGGCTCCACCGTCATCGCCTTGGCCGCCGCCTCTGGTGAGGGGAACCATCCAACGGCCGACGCCGCCAGCATGGCGGCGCCCAGTGCAGCGGCTTCGTTGACCGGCGAAACCGAAAGCGGGCGCTCGAGCACGCTGGCCATGATCCGCATCAGCAGTGCCGAATTGGTGCCGCCGCCGGCGGCGATCATTTCCGCCGGTGTGCCACCGCTCTCGGTTTCCATCGCCTCGCTGGCGATGGCCTGCTCGAAAGCGATGCCTTCCAGCGTCGCACGGAAGAGGTGCCTGGGCTCATGGTCGAGCGACAGGCCGACGATGGCGCCGCGTGCCGCGCCATCCCAATAGGGGCTCATGACACCGGCCCAATAGGGCATGACCAGCAGCCCGTCGCTGCCGGCCGCGACATCGACCGCAAGCCTCTCCAACTCGGCTGCGGAAGACGCGCCGGTGGTACGCACGATCCAGTCGACCAGTTGCATGCCCGAGCGCAATACGGTCTCCAGCATGAAGCCGGAGCCGGTCGGCGAGACCAGCGTGCGAAACGCGTCGGACGTAGTGACCACGCCGGAATAGCAGCCGCTGACGACGCCGGAGCCGAGCGACAGATAGCTCTTGCCGGCCCCATAGACACCCATACCGAGGCCCATGGCCTGGCCGTCGCCGGCACCGGCGACGATTGGCGTGCCCGCCTTCAGGCCGGTCGACTGCGCAATGCCTTCGGCAAGCCCGCCGCAGAGCTCGCCTGGACCGACCAGCGCCGGCAACTGCTCGGGCTTGAGTCCCGCAGCTGCGATGAGCTCGGGGCGCCATTCGCCTGTCGCGACGTCGATCAGCCCAAGCGGGTCGGCACTTGCCGTGCTGGTGACCAGACGTCCAGTCAGCCGGTGGACGAAGAAGCCGTGGACGTCAACCAAAGCGGCCGCCTTGGCCAGAACCTGCGGCTGGTGCTCGGCCAGCCACGCGATGGCGTAGAGCGCCGGCGTTGGATCCGGCGGCTTGCCGCTCCAGTCGCGGATCGCCTCGCGGCCGAGCTCGGCCGACAGCCTCGCGACCTGCGGCCGGGCGCGCTCGTCGAGCCAGAGGATCGCCGGGATGAGCGGGTCGCCGGCCTCATCGATCAGCGTGAAGCTCTCGCGCTGATGGGCGATGGCAATCGCCGCCACCCGCGCGGCGCCGACCTTGGTCGTGACCTGCTTCAGCGCGCCGACAAGGGCTGCCCACCAATGTTCGGCATCCTGCTCGAAATGGCCGGGCCTCGGGTTTGAAAGCGGATAGGTTTCGCGTGCCTGGTAAAGCTCGGTGCCATCGCGCGCGAAAGCGATCGCCTTCACGGCCGTCGTCGAGGCGTCGATCCCGATAACGACATCGTCCATCAAGAGGCCCCGAAGGTTCAGGCGGCGTTGGTCACGAACCGTCCGTCCGACTGGTCGAGACGACGGCGGATCTGCGTTATCACCATCGAATCGTCGGGTACACAATTTTCATAGGTGAGAAAGTCCCCGGTCTTGATCGGCTTGACCACCTTGGCGCGTTCGGCAAGCCCCAGCGGCAGCGCACCCTTGGCGCGCGCGCCCTCCCAGGTCATGGCAAAGCCGCGATAGTCGGTCTCGCCGATCATGCCGAGCGATTGCCCGGCGCCGAGATCGCTCTTGGCGACCGCCACCGCCTCTGCCACCGGATGGTCGAGCGGCTCCATGTCGGCGCGCTTGTAGACCACGGCGCGCGCCGCCGACAGCGGCACTTCCAGACTTGTCAGGTGGTAGGGCCGGAAGATCGTGAAATAGGGGCCCTTGCCGACCTTGAGGTCGATCATGCGCTCCATGACGCGCGGATGCCTGGTCTCGATGACGCAGAACACGCCGGGCGCCACGCCCTTGCCGATGGAATAGTCGACCACGCCCTTGCGGTGCAGCACGCCGCCATCCTCGCGTGGGCAAAGCACGCTGGCCAGTTCCTCCAGCGTCGCGGTCGGGCCATGCATGCCCGGCACGTCGGGAACCAGCCCGGTGGCATTGGCGATCGCCACCATCTCGATCGCGGTCTTGGAGCCGTCGACGAACTCGACCAGCATGCGCGCATTCATGTTGCGCTCGGCCGCCTCCTTGGCGTAGTCGGCCGGCATGGCGTCGAACTTCAGAGGGTTATTCTTGCCCTTGCCGGCGGCGATGATGTTGAAGCCGAGACTGCGGGCAAAGCCGATGATCTCCAGCGTGCAGGCGGGCTCGTCACCGGCCGCCCCGGTGTAGACGACGCCGGCCTTGCGCGCTTCTTCCTTGAGGAAGCGGCCGATGGTGATGTCGGCCTCGACATTGAGCATGACGATGTGCTTGCCGTTCTTCATCACTTCAAGCGCAAACAGCGTGCCGATGTTGGGATTGCCGGTGGCGTCGATGATGACGTCGATGCGGCCGGCGGCGGCCAGCGCGTGCAGATCCTCGGTGATAGCGATCTTGCCGGCCTCGATGGCGCGGTCGATGGCCGAGGCATTCGCCGCCTGGACGATGTCGGAGCGATCATGGCCGGCCAGCAGTGCGGCATCGATCGCCGCTTGTGGCCGTACCTCTGAAATGGCACCGATCCGCATGCCCGGCATCAACGCGACCTGGACGATGATGTCGGTGCCCATCTGCCCGGCGCCGGCCAGGCCGATGGTGATAGGCCCCTGGGCTTCAGCGCGCTGCAGAAGTTCCGCTGCAAATTGCGGATGGGCCATATCGCTTCCTCCAGTCGTGACGCACTGCTGCGTCAAATCATCATTTTGAACATTCCTATTTCCATTTGAAAAATATTTCAACCGGGAAAAGAGCGGGAAAAGAGCGAGGGGGGCGCGAAGGAGCGCTGCGGCTACCCTTCGGCACCCGCTACCTAGACGGGGCGTACCCTCAGAAATACCCGCTCGAAGCCGCCGTGGCTTCCTTCGAAATCTCCACCCCATCAACCAAAATCTTGTCGACGAGCTCGTGGTGGAAGCACACCAGGCCCTTGATGCGCTCGGCCTCATGCACCGGTTCGGGATAATACCAGACCATGTTCTCGTGCCGCTTGGTGGTGGTCGTCACGTGGTAGTAGTTGGAGATGCCCTTGTAGGGGCAGCGCGAGATGTAGCGGCTGGGCGCGAACATATCGAGCCGGGTGTCAGCGATAGGCAAATAGTGGCGTACCGGATGGCCGGTCTCGAACAGGAACACGCCGCGGCGTGAATCCGCCACCTGCTCGCCGTCGAGGATGACCTGCACCCGCCGCGACGAGGGCAGGCAGTCGACACGGCGGAACGGATCACGGGCGTGGACGAAGATCTCCTCATCCTCCTCGAACCAGTGGCCCATCTTGCTCCACACGAACGACATGTAGCCGGCAATCGGCGGGCAGCCCTTGGCCGGGTCGAGATAGCGCCATGCACCGTCCTCTACCAAAGTGATGCCGGTGTTGAGCGAGTAGAAGGTTGCGGTGCCCTTATAGGGGTCTTCGGTCGTCGTCTTCGAGGGCAGCAGGAACTCCTCGCGCACATCTTCGATCGGGAAATAGTAGACCGGCAGGTGATCGGATTCGTAGAACACCAGCGCCCTTGTCGTGTCGGCGACGGTCATCGAGCCGACCTGCACCCGCAGCCGTTTCAGCGTCGGCATGGTGAAGGCGACATAGCCGGGCTCGAACTCGTACTGGACGATCTGATCGAGCACCGGGAAATGCGGTCCGCGACCGCGCAGATGAGGCTTGCGAATGGTAGTCTCCCGTTTCTTGTCCTTTGTATCAGGACGTTGGCGCATGACCTCAAGCCGAGGTTGGATCCTCTACCCCAGGGATACGCGATCGAGCAGCAGGCCGGCGGCAATCGGCGGCAGGCCGCTGACATTCTTGCGCACCGGCACCAGAAGGTCGGGGAAATAGCTGAAGATGACGGGCGTCTCGTCGAGCAGCAGCTTCTGGATGTCGGAGGCGGCAGCCTGCTGCGCGCCGATATCGAGCGCCTTCAGATAGGAAGTGACCATCCCGTCATAAGCAGGGTTCCTAAAATGCGCCGCATTCCACGGTCCGTCGCTGACGAGCGGGCTCTTCAGGAAAACGTTTGGCACGCTGCGATGCGCGTAGTCGGTGATCCCAAGCGGACTGTCCAGCCAGTCCGACTGGCCGAACACCGCCTTGCCGTAATATTTGTCCTGGTCCTCGATGTTGAGCGCGACGCGGGCGCCGATCTCCTTGGCGAAATTCTGGAACAACTGCGCATAGCCGGGAATGTCGGAATAACGCAGCGTCGTCAGCGTGATGTCGAAGCCGCCGCCGAGCCCCGCCGCTTCCATCAGCTGCTTGGCCTTGGCGATATCCTGCGCACGCTGCGGGATCGATTTGTCGGTGGCCGGGAAGGCCGGCGCGAAGGGGCTGTCATTGCCGGTCGCCGCCATGCCGCGGCAAAGCCCGTCGACCAGCTTGGAGCGGTCGATGCAGAGCGCCAGCGCCTGGCGCACGCGCTTGTCGGTGAACGGCGCCATATTGCAGCGCATATGCAGCTGGCGATGCGCGGTGGAGGCAACGCGCAGCACCGTGATATCGGGGCTGTTCAGCACCACCTGGCTGACATCGAGCGGGACGGCGTCGAGCAGGTCGACTTCGCCTGCCTGCAGCGCCAGGATGCGCGGCTGCACGTCGCCATAGAATTTGAATTCGAGCCGGTCGGGCAGCGCCTTCTCGCCCCAATAATCAGGGTTGCGCACGAAGGTAGCGCCGACCTTCGGCGTGTAGCTCTCCAGCCGGAACGGGCCGGTGCCTTCGAAGGTCTTTTCGTAATCGCCCTTGTAGCTCGCCGGCAGAATGACGGCGTTGTAATTGTCGATCGACACCGAATAGGGGAAGCTGCCGTTGGGCGCATCGAGATGGAAGGCGACGGTGTGGTCGTCGACTTTCTGGGTGCCGCCTTTCGACAGCAGCCCCTTGAACACCGAAAGCGCATTGGAGGCGCCGGCGGGATCAGCCAGCCGGTCGAAGGTGGCGACGACGTCGTCCGCCTTGAAGTCCTCGCCATTGTGGAATTTCACGCCCTTGCGCAGCTTGAAGGTCCACACACTGCCGTCCTCGTTGGGCGACCAGCTCTCGGCCAGCACCGGCTTCAGCGTCAGGTCCGGCTGGGTGACGCATAAAAACTCGGCGGTCTGGAACACCAGCTGGTAGCTGCCGCTGTCATAGTAGGTGACGGGATCGATGGCGCCGCCCGGCGTGGCGATGCCGGCGCGCACGGTGCCGCCCGGCTTGCCTTCGGCGCGCGCCGGCTGTGTGCCGTAGCCGGCCGCCGCAACGATGCCGCCGAGGAATGGCAGCGACAGGCCGAGCAAACTACCGTGCCTGAGGAAATCGCGCCGGCCGATGCGGCCGGCCAGCAACTCGTCGACAGCGGAATTTTCGATGGCGCTTAAATGCTTGCGGGCTGTATCGATGGTGCAGAAAAGCCTGGGCATGGCGGACTTCCCTAGGGTTTGTGGGGGCTTTGCCAAATAGGTCACTGTTGACCTCGGCCGGAAAGCGATATTTTTTGATGGGGGCCATCGAAATTTTCGATGGCGGAGCCAAATCATGGACACCGAAAATCTGCGCAGTTTTCTCGAGGTTGCCACCCATGGCAGCTTCACCGTCGCCGCCAGCCGGCTGAACCTCGCCCAGTCCACGGTCAGCGCGCGAATCAGAGGTCTGGAGGAGCAACTGGGGCGCCGCCTTTTCGTGCGCGACCGCGACGGCGTCACGCTGACGCCGGCCGGCCGCCAGTTCCTACCGCATGCCTCGACGATCACCCGCACCTGGGAGCAATCGCGGCAGGACATCGCCGTTCCCCATGGCTATGAGACACTGCTCCGGCTCACCGCGCCCGCCTATCTGTGGGACCGCATCACCTCGTCCTGGATTGCCTGGATGCGCGAAAGGCGGCCGAATGTGGCGCTGAGGCTGGAAGGCAGTTTCCCGGACCAGGCGATCGACCAGCTGGCCGAAGGCCTGCTCGACATCTGCATCCTCTATCTGCCGCGGCCGCATCCCGGTGTCGTCTACGAGACGCTGGCGGTCGATCAGATCGTGCTTGTCCAGCATGCCGCACAGACCGGGCCGTGGACCGAGAATTACATCTTCATGGACTGGGGACTGGAATTCCGCATCGAGCACGACCGCGCCTTTGCCGGCATGGTCAAGCCGGCCATCTCGGCAGGACTGGTCTTCATCGGGCTGCAGCATGTCTTGTCGCAGCAGGCGGCGGCCTATCTGCCGCTCAGCGCCGTCAGCGGTCATATCGAGCGCGGCGAGATGCGGCGCATCGAGGACGCGCCGGTTTTCCAACGGCCGATCTATCTCGCCTATCCCGCAAACCCGCTTTCGTCGGACACCCTCAACGTCGCGCTCGATGGATTGCGCGCGCTGGCCAATGACTGGACGCCGGGCGAGGGCTTTGCCGAAGGTGATCGCGTCTTCAGCATGGCGGAGGGTTATCGGGGTTAACCAGCCCTCAGGCTGGCACTGGCTGCTTAGGCGCCTGCAGCCTTGCCAGCTCCGCATAGGGAATATGGCAGCGGATCGAATGGCCGGGCTGGGCTTCGCTGAGCGGCGGCTCCCGTTCCTCGCAGATCGCGCCGATCTTGCGCGGACAGCGTGTGTGGAAGACGCAGCCTGAGGGTGGATTGGTGGCGCTGGGGATTTCGCCGTCGAGCCGGATGCGCGACGTTTCCTTGTGGTCGAGCTTGGGCACCGCCGACAACAGCGCTTCCGTATAGGGGTGATGCGGCCCGGCAAAGACATTCTCGGACGGTCCGAGCTCCATGATGCGGCCGAGATAGAGCACGGCGATCTTGTCGGAGAGGTAACGCACCACGCCAAGGTCGTGCGAGATGAAGATGTAGCTGACATCTTCCTTCGACTGCAGGTCGGCAAGCAGATTGAGGATCGCCGCCTGCACCGAGACGTCGAGGGCCGAGGTCGGCTCGTCACAGACGACGATGCGAGGCTCGCCGGCAAAGGCGCGCGCAATGGCGACGCGCTGCTTCAGCCCGCCCGACAGCTGGCGCGGCTTGACGGCCAGATGCCGGTCGGTCAGCCGCACCGAGCGCACAAGCTCTTCAAGCCTGGCCTGCAGTGCAGCACCCTTCAGGCCGGCCAGCCGCTTCAACGCCCGGCTGATCAGGTGGCGGATCGAATGCGAGCGGTTGAGGGCGGAATCCGGATTCTGGAAGACGATCTGCATCGCCTTGATCTGGTCGTCACTGCGGCTGCCGAGGCTGGGCGCCAGCCGCTTGCCTTCGAGTTCGATCATGCCGCCTTCATCAGGGGGCACGAGGCCGAGCAGCAGCCGCGCGAAGGTGGTCTTGCCGCTGCCGGATTCGCCGACAAGGCCGAGCGTCTCGCCGGGCCGCAGGCTGACCGAGACATCCTTCACCGCCCGCAGCGCATGGCCATGGCTGGCATAGGTTTTGTTCAGTCCGTCGACGCGCAGAACAGCCGGAGCCTCCTTGCGGGCAGGGGCCGTGACATCGCTCGGCGTCGCGCGGGGCAGCGCCTGCGCCTGTTCGTGATAGTGGCATCGCGACAGTCTTCCACCGAGATCGTAGAGCGGCGGCAATTCGGTGCGGCAGCGGTCGGTGGCGAGCGCGCAGCGATCGGCGAAGGCGCAGCCCTTGATGGTGGCGCCGATGCCGGGCAGGAAGCCCGGTATGGTGTCGAGCCGGCCATGGTCCTTGCGCTGGCCGCCGCGCGGCAAGCAGCGCAGCAAGGCCACGGTGTAGGGATGGCGCGGATCGCTGAACACGCGATCCGTCGGCCCTTCCTCGACCAGCATGCCGGCATAGAGCACGCCGACCCGGTCGCACATGTTGGAAACGACGGCGAGGTTGTGGCTGATGAACAGGATCGAGGCCGACAGTTCGCGCCTGAGCTGCGCAATCAGATCGAGCACCTCGGCTTCCACCGTCGCGTCGAGGCCGGTCGTAGGCTCGTCGAGGATCAGCATGGTCGGATCGTTGGCCAGCGCCATGGCGATCGCCACGCGCTGCTGCATGCCGCCTGAAAGCTGATGGGGGTAGCGCTGCATGACGCTCTTCGGGTCGGAAATGCGCACCCGGTTCAGCATGGCGATGGCGCGGTCTTCCGCCGCCTGTCCGGTGACGCCGCCAAGCTCGAAAATCTCGGTCAGCTGCCGGCCGATGCGCAGCGACGGGTTCAACGCCTTGCCCGGATCCTGGTAGACCATCGACACGCTGTCGGCGCGGGCGCGCCTGAGCGCCTCAGCGTCGAGCTTCATCACATCCTGGCCGTCGAGCGATATCGCGCCACCGGTGATCGAGCCGTTGCGCGGGAGATAACGCACCACGGTGAGCGCCACCGTGGATTTGCCGCAGCCGGATTCGCCGACCAGCCCGTAGGCCTCGCCCTGTTTGATGTTGAGGCTGAGATTGCGCAGCACCGCGCGGTTGCGGCCGTTGACGCGGTAGGCGACGGAGAGGTCGTTCAGTTCGAGCGCGTTGGTCTCAGTCATTGAGCGCCCCCTGGACACCGTCGGCCGCAAGGTTGACGCCGATCACCAGCGAGGCGATGGCCAGCGCATCGAACAGCACCGTCCACCAGAAGCCGCCGCCGATCATGCCGTAATTCGAGGAGATCGACAGACCCCAGTCGGGCGAGGGCGGCTGGATGCCGAAGCCCATGAAGGAGAGCGTGGCGACGGCAAAGATCGCATAGCCGAGCCGCACGGTGGTCTCGACCAGGATCGGCGGAATGACGTTGGGCAGGATCTCGACGAACATCGTATGGAATGCGCTCTCATGCCTGAGCTGCGCTGCGGCCACATAGTCGAGCTCACGTTCGGCAAGCACGGCCGAGCGCACGGTCCGCGCAATGATCGGCGCGAAGCTCAGGCCGATGACGACGATCACCGTTGCCTTGGAGGTGCCGAGCGCGACGATTGCCAACAGTGCGACGATGACCACGGGAATAGCCATGAAGGCTTCGAGGATACGGCTGACGATGTCGTCGACAATACCCCGGAAATAGCCGGTGAAGAGGCCGAGCGCGGTGCCGGCCACGGTCGCCAGCAGCGTCGCCAGCGGCGCAACCGTCAGGATATCGCGCGAGCCGACGATGACACGCGAGAAGACGTCGCGGCCTATCTGGTCGGTGCCGAACCAGTGCTCGCCCGAAGGCGGCGCCAGCGCGTTGATGATGTCGTCGGCAAGCGGGTCATAGGGCGCGAAGTGCTCGCCGAACAAGGCGCAGGCGACCCAGAACAGCACGATGCCGAGGCCGACGAGGAAAGTCGGCGACCGCAACAGCGAGAAGAACACTTCGGCCCATGGGCCGCGCGGGGCGGCAGTGTCGGTCGACGGGAGGGTTTCGGTCGTACTCATTGGTCTGTCCCCAGCCGTATTCGCGGATTGAGCACGGAATAGAGAAAGTCGGCAGCAAGGGTAGCCACCGCATAGACGATGCCGATGGTCAGGATGCCGGCTTCGAGGATCGGGAAATCCTTGCCGCGCGCGGCAGTAAAGATCAGCGAGCCGATGCCCTGGTAGCGGAACAGCGTCTCGATGACGACGAGGCCGCCGATGAGATAGCCGGTCTGCGTCGCGATGACGGTGATGGTCGGCAGCAGCGCATTGCGCAGCACATGCCGCCAGATCACCGTGCGCCACGGCAGGCCCTTGAGCACGGCCGTGCGCGTATAGTCGGAATCCAGCGCCTCGATCATGCCGGAGCGCGCCATGCGGGCGATGTAGCCGAACAGCACCAAAAACAGCGGCAGCGACGGCAGGATCAAATAGTAGAGCTGGGTGAAGAAGCCGGCATCCTTCGGCCATGCCGCCGAGATCGGCAGCCAGCGCAGCCACACACCGAAGATCAGGATCAGGATGATGCCGGTGACGAACTCCGGCAGCACCGTCACCGAAAGGCCGCCGAGGCTGATGATGCGGTCGAGCGGCCGGTTGAGGTTGAGCGCGGCAATGACGCCGCCGAGGATGCCGATCGGCACCACCAGCACGAAGGCAACGGCTGCCAGCTTCATCGAATTGACGAGCGCATCCAGCACGAAAGGCGCCACCGGCGAGCGGAAGATGTAGGACGTGCCCATGTCTCCCTGGATGAAATTCCAGATCCAGCTGCCATATTGGGTGAGCAACGGGCGGTCGACGCCGAGCGTGTGGTTGAGCGCATCGACGGCGCGCTGGTCGGCGAACGGCCCCAATATGGCGCGCCCGACATTGCCGGGCAGCACCTGGCCGCCCAGGAACACCATGATCGAGAGCAGGAACAGCGTGACGAGCGACAGCGACACACGCCGGGCGAGGAAGGAGAGAATGGCTGAGACTCCTTGGCTAGCCAGCTCCTGTGCGGGAGCTGGCCGTTAGAGGATAGGCTTTCCCTTCCCTCAGGCCTTTGACGCCTTGTCCAGGAACAACTGCGACATCGCTGTCGGCTGTACGCCGGTCACGCCTTTCGCCGTCGCCGTCAGATAGTCGTAGAAATAGCCGAAGATGACCGGCGTTTCCTCGAGCAGCAGCTTCTGGATCTTGCCGGCGTCGGCCTTCTGCGCCTCGAGGTCGAGGGCGGCGATGTAGCTGGTCGCCAGCGCGTCATAGTCCTTGTTCTTGAAGTGCGCTGCGTTCCAGGTGCCTTCGCTCTTCAGCGGTGCCGCCAGATACACATTCGGCACGCCACGGTGGCCGTAATCGGTGATGCCCATCGCCGAATCCAGCCAGTTCGATTTGCCGAACACCGCATCGCCATAATAGGCGCCCTGGTCGAGAATGTTGAGCTCGAGCTCGATGCCGATTTCCTTGACCCAGTTCTGAACGAGCTGGGCGTATTCCGGGATCTCCAGATAGCGCTCGGTGGTGAGCGTCATCTTGAAGCCCTGGCCGACGCCCGCCGCTTCCATCAGCTGCTTGGCCTGGGCAATGTCCTGCTTGCGCTGCGGCACGCTGGTGTCGGTCGAGGGGTAGACGGCGGCGAACGGGCTGTCATTGCCCAGTGCCGAGCGTCCCTTCATCAGGCCGGCGGCGAGCTTCTCGCGGTCGAGGCAGAGCGCGATGGCGCGGCGCACGCGGGCGTCCTTCGTCGGGCCCTCATCGCAGTGCATATGCAGCTGCTGATGCGCCGACGACTTCAGGCTGATGATGTCGACGTTCGGATCGTTGAGCAGCGCCACACCTGACAGCACCGGCATCTGGTTGATGATGTCGACCTGGCCGCCTTGCAGCGCCAGGATCATCGGCTGCATGTCGGCAAAAAAGGTGAACTCGGTGCGCTCCGGCAGGGCCTTCGGGCCCCAATAATTTTCGTTGCGGACGAAGGAAGCGCCGACCTTCGGTGTGTATTTTTCGATCTTGAACGGGCCGGTGCCGTCGAAGCTCTTTTCGTAGTCGCCCTTGTAGCTGGCCGGGATGATGACGGCGTTGTAGTTGTCCGACGACAGCATGTAGGGGAAGTTGCCGTTCGGCGCGTCGAGATGGAATTCGACCGTGTAATCGTCGACCTTCTTGCTCGCGCCCTTCTTCAGGATGCCATTGAACACCGACAGCGCGTTGGACGAATTGGCTGGATCGGCAAGGCGGTCGATACTGGCCACCACGTCCTCGGCCTTCATCTCGCCACCCGAGTGGAATTTCACGCCCTTGCGCAGTGTGAACGTCCATACCGTGCCGTCGGCGTTCGGCTTCCAGCTTTCGGCAAGTGCGGGCTGCAGCACCAGATCGGGGCCGTCGACGCAGAGGAATTCGGCCACTTGCTGCATCACCAGCAGGCCGCCGGCGTCGGCAATGGTCACCGGATCGATGGCCGCGGCAGGCACGCTGCTGGCCACACGGATGGTGGCCCCGGGCGCGCCTTGAGCGCGGGCAAGCGAGGGCATGCCACTGAGCCCGGCTGCCGTGGTGATGCCGCCGAGCAGCGGCAGCGACAGGCCGAGCAGGCTGCCGTGGCGGATGAACTCGCGGCGGCTGACGCGGCCATCAACCAGCCCGTCGATCAGGTGGTTTTCGAGCGGCGTGCGCTGGCGCCGGATGAGGTCGAGAAGGCGGTAATTCTTGATCATGGGTTCTACCCTTTCCCCTGTGTTTTTGTAGTTGGTTGGTTTGTGGCTGACGAAATTCCGTGGAGTTCTCCTTGTCCCGGGCGTCAACAATGTCTCTCGGCCGGGACTGTAGCATGCGATTTTCCGCGGTTCATCCGGTCCACAATGAGGAAGGGCCGGACTTTGCGAGGCATCTGCTTTTTACCCGTTCGTCCCGCGCGCTTGTGATCGTTACCACGAGCCGCAGGCTTCTCTTGTTGTATCCGTCTCTTGTCGGCTTGTGTGATCACTCCTCGTTGTTTTGACGCAAAATCCGAACCGAAACCCGCTTAGCTCAACGGCAGCCGGCGATAGGTGCCTGGCTTGGCCGGATCGTGGTATTTGTTGCATGGCCCGTTCTCGACGAAGTCGCGATGGCAGGCGGCGAGCCTCTCCTGCGACAGCGTCACGCCGAGACCGTGGCCTCCCGGCACCGGCACGACATTGTTCTTCGGTGCGAACGGCCCTTCCTCGATAATATCCATTGGCTGCATGCGAAACAGCGACTGGTTGGGCTCGCGGATCCAGCCAAGTGCGGCGCACAGATGCAGGTAGCAGGCGCTGCCGACGCCGGTGTCGCCGCTGTAGCACCAGTAGTCGATGCCTGCATGCTCGCAGGCGCCGACGAAGCGTTGCATGCGGCCGATGCCGCCATGCGCGGTCGGGTTGCCGACAAAGGCGTCCGGCACCTTCAGATCCATGGCGCGCGCAATGTCGATGTTGTGGGTCGAAAACGGGATCGAGGTGTGACGCCGCAATTCGCGCATCTCCTCTGACGTCGCCACCGGGTCCTCCCAGTTGCGCACGCCAAGCTCCTCCAGCGGCCGTGCCAATTGTCTGGCCGTGGCCAGCGAATAGGCCTGGTTGGAATCGATGCGGATCATCACATCGTTGCCGAGTTTTTGGCGGATCAGCTCGACCATCTTCAGCGAGAGTTTCGGATCATGCGTCGAGAACTTGCCTTCGAAGAAGGTGGTGCCGAAGCGCTCGTTGAGTTCGACGCAATAGTCGGCGACTTCTTCGGGCGTCTTCTCTCCCTTCACCTTCGCGCCATCGCCGCGCAGCGAAAAATAGTCGGTGAAGGGAATGTCCTTGCGCACGGCGCCGCCGAGCAATTGGTAGAGCGGCTGCTTCCACGCCTTGCCGCGCAGGTCCCACAGCGCCACCTCGATGGCGCCGAAGGCCATGATGCGGGTGCGGTCATTGATTGACTGCACGCCGCCCCAGAAGGGCAGGCAGACCTCCTCGGCGCCGGCTATGTCGAAAGCGTCGCGGCCGACAAGTCGTGGCGCCAGCACATCGTTGATGATCGCTGCGGCGCCTGGCGTCGGCGCTTCGCCGATGCCGACCAGCCCGTCCTCGGTTTCGACCTCGACGATGGTCGGCGAGAACCCGTCGAGTTCGCCGAACACCCAGACGTAGGGCGCTTCCAGACGATAGTTGATCGGCGTTGCCTTGATGCGCTTGATCTTCATCTTGAGCCGATCTCGAAGAAGGGCTTGCCGAGCAGGCTCGGGTCGACATCGATGCCGAGGCCGGGCCCGTCGGGAATGCCCATATGGCTGCCGGTGACCGGCGGAGCGTTTCTGGCCGTGCGAACCGTGACCCATTCATGGAAGGCGATGGCGTGCAGCCGGCGTTCGGCCGGCGTCGACAGCGACAGATGCGCCATCGCCGCCGTGTCGATCTCGGCGCCGCCCGTGTCCTCGACGGTGATCATGAAGCCGAGATCGACCGCGACGTCGCGGATTTGCTTTGTCCTGGTCACGCCGCCCAGCCGCGAGATCTTCAGCGTTAGTCCGTCGGCCGCGCCCAGGCGGTGAATTTCCAGCATCGCCTCCAGCGAGATGACGCTCTCGTCCAGCACCATCGGCTTGTCCAGCATGCGGCGCACCGCCATGTTCTCTTCGATCGTCGTGCAGGGCTGCTCGAACGTGTAGTCGATGCCGCGCGTGGCGTCGGCGAACTGGCGCGCCTGATAGGATGTCCAGCCGGCATTGGCGTCGCAGAAAATGACGGTGCCTTTCGGCACCGCGGCTGCGACCGTGCCGACGCGCTCGATGTCGTCATGCACATTGCCGCCGACCTTGACCTGCAGGCGGCGACAGCCCTCGGCGATGATCCTTTTGGCTAGCGCCGCCATCTGGTCGAGCGTGCCATGGGTGACGACGCGATAGGTCTCGGCCATGTCGCTTTCGCGGCCGCCAAGCATCGTCACCAGCGGCACGTCGGCGGCGCGCGCCGCCAGATCCCAGCAGGCCATGTCGAGCGCCGACTTGATGTAGGGATGACCCTTGAACACCGTGTCCATCAGCCTGCCAATGCCGGCCAGCCCACGCGGATCCTGGCCGATCAGATGCGGCGCGATTTCCGGCACGCCCGCCCGCGTTCCCGCCGGAAACGCGGCCGAATAGAAATTGCCGAGCGGCGCCATCTCGCCCCAGCCGGTCACACCGCTGTCGGAGGTGATGGCGACGATCACCGCGTCGAAACAGTCGGCAACCCGCCCCTTGGACATGCGGTACGGCCCGTCCACGAAGGGCTGCACGACATGATATGCCTTGATGTTCTTGATCTGCACTTTGTCTGTCCGTTGTTTCTTGCTGTAGGAACTCTTCAAGCGCCCTTCGATGCCCGCTGTTCGAGGCCGCGCGCATAGGCAAGCAGTTCCTCGAAATCGAGGTCGATGTGTTCGCGCGCATGGCGCTGGGCGGCGCGCATGTCGGCGCCCGTCAGCAGCCGCACATAGGTCTCGTGGACATCTTCGGCGGGCACTGCTTCCTTGCGCGCCTGCTGGTGTAGGGCGAAATACATTTGCAGCCGGCTGGTCAGCCGCTGCCATGTCTCCAGAAGCACCGAATTGTCGGCCCATTCATAAATCAGCCCGTGCAGTTGCAGCGCGGTCTCGATCTGGCGCGTGGTGTCGCGCGCGCGCGTCGCCTGCTTCACCGCTTCGTGGCGGCGGTCGAGCTCGTCGAAGAAGCGCTGGTCGCGCAGCTTCCAGGTGCGCTCGATGGCGAACTCGTCGAGCACCTTGTTCAGCGAATAGGCGTCGTCAATGTCCTTGGCAGTGACGTCGATGACGAACGTGCCGGCATAGGGGATGCTGGTGAGGATGCCTTCCTGCACCAGTTCGCGCATCGCCTCGCGCAACGGCGCGCGGCTGACCCGCATCTGCTCGGCGATCCTGAGTTCGTTGAGTTTCTGGCCGGGTTCCAGTTGGCCGGTCAGGATCGCTCGCCTGAGCAGCGCGACGATCTCGGCGCGGCGTGTCGTATCCGCGATCGGACTGAAATCCAGCTTGGCCATGTCGCCACTCCAGTGAGAGCCGGAAACAAGACAAGCAGATTGTCGACAATCCTACAAGTGCCATTTCGGGATTCTTGTAGCCGGGCTGGCGCCTCAGCCTTTCGGCCTCAAGCTGAGCGGCCGTAGAAGCCGACTCGCTCCTCGTCGCTGAACACCACACCGGGCTTCTCATAGTAGGAAAACACCGCGATCATCCGCTCGCGCTCGCCCTGGACGGTGGTGACGCGATGCGCGGTGTTCTTGCCGCGAAAGACATTCAGCGTACCTGGCTTCAGGCGCAGGATTTTTGCCTCGGGATCGCGTCCTTCAAGCAGCCTGGCGACGCCGTCATAGTTCGGATTGTCGTCCGACCGCAGATCGGTGCGGTATTCAAACTCGCCACCCTGTTCCGGCGCCTGCAGCAACAGCGTGGTGGTGAATTCCGAACGGTCGAAATGCCAGTTCAGCGCTTCGCCGGCGCAATAGGCCATGACATTGGTGCGCGCCAGCGGATCCTGCATGACGTGCAGCCGGCTCTTGCCCATCGCCGCCGCCAGGAAACGCAGCAGCGGCTCGTATTCATAGATGGCAAGCACCGTGCTGCCGGGGATCTGGTCGGCGCAGACGGTGTGGCTGATGGTCTCGACCTTGCGCAGGGCAGGGTGATCCGGAGCGAGTTCGGGAAGGTCCGGCTTGAAATAGATGTTGTGCATGCGCTTGTGCACGTGCGAGCGCGCCGCCATCACCGGCTGGATTTGCTGAACCGCCTTCTCGGCCACGCCGGACCGCAAAAACCCTTCGAGGTTGAACATGCCGTCGGCCTCCAGCGCGGCGACGGAACTGTCCACCAGGCGCTGCCATCCAGGGCTGCCTTCGCGGTCGAGCGGGTAGCGGTCGAGATCGAGAATGTCTTTCATCGTCAAATGCTCCGGTTTCGAAGCCAGAAGACGACAAAGAAATCTTTCTCTCAACGCGGAAAATTATTAGGGTTGCACAAGAAAAAATTGAGGAAGCGGTATGGAAAAGCTCCCGCCTTTGAACGCCGTGCGGGCCTTCGAGGTCGCCGCGCGCGCCGGCTCCTTCACGCTCGCCGCCACTGAACTCGGCGTCTCGTCCGCCGCCATCAGCCAGCAGATACGCAATCTTGAAAGCTGGTTCGGCAAGCAGCTTTTCGTGCGCAACGGCAACCGCATCACGCTCACCGATGCCGGCCATGCCATCTACCCGCAGACGGCGAAGGCATTGGGCGACATAGCGGCGGTCGGCCGGCGCATGCTGGAAGGTGGTGTGCGGCCCCGTCTCGTCGTCAGCCTACCGTTCTCGCTGGCCGAATTGTGGCTGGCACCCCGGCTGGCGGAACTGCTCAACGGCTTCCCGCAAATGGCCATCGACATCCGCGTCGAGGACGATCCGGTCGATGTCGTGCGCCAGAACATCGACCTGCGCATCTCCTATGGCGACTATCACTATCCGGCGCTGCGGATGGTGCGTCTGGTACATGACGAGGTGCTGCCGGTCGCGTCGCCCGATTTCCTCAAGCGCCACGGCGACGTCCTGGCGGATATGCATGAAAGCCAGTTCATCCACACCAACTGGGGTCCCAACTACGCCTCGCATCCAAGCTGGGCGGACTGGTTCGCTGCCGTCGGCGGCAACCGCGCGCCCGACCCCTCGCATGGCCGCCGTGTCGGCCTGTCCAGCCTGGTGATATCGTCGGCGAGGCTGGGGCTGGGGGTCGCGCTTGGCCAGAAGACGATGGCGAGCGCCGATCTGAAAGCCGGCCGCCTGATCGCGCTCTCACAGGTCTCCGTGCGGCTCGGTCAGCCCTATTGCGCCTTCATGCTGCCGGCGAAGGCAGAACGCGCCGATATCGCCGGATTACTCGCGTTGCTTGGCAAAACTCCACCGTGACGTCCGCCTTTGCCGGGGCGTTTCAATCGGCAACCGCCTGGTCGTCAGGCTGCGTTGCCACTTTCTCGACCGCCTCTGGGCTGACATGCATGAAAGTCAGCTCGAACGGAGAAGGCAGGGCATCGGCCGATTCTTCGCCTCTTTCGATTGCATCTTTGACAGCCCCGGCGTGCATCCCCTCGATCATGGCAGCCAGTCCGTCGCCAGACCTCAAAGCCGGGCTTGAATAATTGTCATTCTCATCAAATTCAGAAAAAGCGCTTCGCACATGTACCTCAAAACACTCTTGAGGTGGTGCCTCGCTTATCCTTGACAACTCATCGGCCAGTTTCCGCAAGGCGTCGCGTGTCATATAGACCGTCAGGCCCGTGCAATCGATGTACAAAGCCGTCGTGTTTGCTGCCATGGGCTTTCTTTCGTCGGTGTGCCGATAGGAGGATGCTCTTCGACGATACTATCGCTATGAACGCCGCGTCAGCCAGAGGGCATTGTTGCCAAGCTCGATATTGCGACAGGTGCAGCTTAGCAAAACGACGCCCTCGGCGTGGGTGCCGAGGGCGTCACAGAACCGGGGCCGATGGGGGTTATCAGCTGGCCGGTTTTTCCTGGGGCAAGGGCGAGATCGGCATTCCTGGTCCGATCTTCTGCAGATTGCCCGTTATCACCTGGTCGCCTTCGGCAACGCCGCTGAGGACGGCTACGAGGTCGCCACTGGTCGCGCCAAGCGACACGATCCGCTGGTCGACCGTGTTGCCCTTGCCGACGACATAGACATATTTGCCGAGCTGGCTCGAACCCAGCGCCACCTGCGGCACCATCAGCGCGTCGGGCAGCTGCTTGATATGCAGCCGAACGCGCACATACTGGCCCGGCAGCAGCGAGAATTTCGCATTGCCGATGGTGGCGCGCGCCGTGATCGTGCCGGTCGAGTGGTCGACCGTGTTGTCGATGAAGGTGAGTTCGCCCTTCTGGCTGGCTTCGGTCTGGCCCGGCAGCAGCACCTCGACCTCGATCGGGCCGGCCGCGCGGGCCTGCTCGATCTCGGCCAGATCGGTCTCGCTCGGATTGAAGGTGACGTAGATCGGGTCGAGCTGCACCAGCGTGTTCAGCACCGTGCCGGCGACGCTGACCAGCGTGCCGACCGAAGCCTGGTTGCGTCCGACGCGGCCGGCGAACGGCGCGTGGATTTCGGCATAGCTCAAATTGAGCTCGGCCGTCCGCACCGCGGCCTGGTTGACGGCAAGCGAGGCCTCGGCCTGGCGCAAGGTGCTGGTGCGCTGGTCGAACCCATCCTTGGCGAGGTAGCCGCTCTTGGCGAGCTCGGAGCCGCGGCCGAGATTGGAACGTGCATAGTCCAGCGTCGCCTGGTCGCGCTGGACCTCGGCCTTGGCCTGGTCGAGAGCCGCCCGGAAGTCGTCAGGCGAGATCTTGTAGAGCAGGTCGCCTTTGCGCACGTCCGCGCCGTCCTCAGCCGTCTGTTCCTCGAGGTAACCGGGCACGCGGGCCTGCAAGGTGACGCTGCGGATCGGTTCGATGCGGGCGGCGTAGTCGAGATAGATCGGGATCGTCTTCTTGACCACGCTTGCCACCGGCACCGGCATGACGAATGCCGCTGGCGCCGGCGTCGCTGCCGCCGTTCCGGCATTGAGGCTGAGATTGGCCATGTCGAGGAAATGAACGCTTGCCACCGAGATCGCCCCCAGGGCGACGGCCGTTCCCAAAGCAATTTTCCATTTACGCATTTTGGTCTCCAATTCTATTCGGCTGCTTCGGCCAGTCGCACGAGCGCTGGTTCGGCAGTCGGTTCATTATTGTCCTGGTCACCATGGTCCTGGTCATGTGCGGCGGGTTCGCTGCGCTCGCGGCGTTCGCGCAGCTGTTCGATGACCGCGTAGAAGACTGGCACGAACACCAGCGACAGGATTGTCGCTGCGACCATGCCGCCGAAGACGGTGGTGCCGATCGATTGCCGGCTTGCAGCACCCGCACCTGTCGCAAACATCAGCGGCAGCACGCCGAGGATGAAGGCGAAGGCCGTCATCAGGATCGGCCGCAGCCGAAGCCGCGCGGCTTCCATCGCCGCGTCGACAATGCTCAAGCCTTCCTCGCGCCGTCGCCTTGCGAACTCGACGATCAGGATCGCGTTCTTGGCCGCCAGACCGATCAGCATGACGAAGCCGATCTGCGAGTAGACGTCGATCTGCATGCCACGCAGGAACAGGGCCGCGAAGGCGCCGAACAGCGCCAGCGGCACCGCCAGCAGCACCATGAACGGCATCGCCCAGCTTTCATACTGCATCGCCAGGATCAGGAAGACGAAGACGATGGCGAGGCCGAAGACGACCGACGCGATCGATCCTGCCTTGAGCTCCTGGAAGGTGATGCCGGTCCATTCGAAACCGAAATCCCTGGGCAGAGCGGTGGCCGCGGCCCTCTCCATAGCGGCGACCGCTTGGCCCGACGAGAAGCCGGGGGCTGCGCCGCCATTGATAGTGGCCGAGGCGTTGTTGTTGTAGTGCGGCACGGTTTCAGGGCCGACGAACGGCACCAGCTTGCCCAGCGTCGAGAGCGGCACCATGCCGCCGGACGCATTGCGCACATAGAGCCGCGAAATATCGGCCGCACCCGCGCGTGCATCCTTGTCGGCCTGGATGGTCACCCGGAAGGTGCGGCCGAACAGGTTGAAATCGTTGACGTAGAGCGAGCCGAGATAGATCTGCAGCGTGTTGAAGACGTCAGGCAGGTTGAGGCCCAGCAGTTTGGCCTTGCTGCGGTCGAGGTCGTAGTTGAACTGCGGCGTCGAGGTCGAGAACGGCGAGAACAACTGCTGCGGATTGATTTCCGGCTGCTTGCGCGCCTCGGCGATGACGGCCTGCGTCGCATCGTTGAGGGCTTGGCTGCCGCGACCGGTGAGATCCTCGACGACGAATTCGAATCCGCCCGTGGTGCCGATACCCGGGATCGAAGGCGGATCGAAGGACAGCGCGAAGGCTTCCGGAATCTGCATCAGCTTGCCGCGCACATCGGCGACGAGTTTTGAAGCGCTCTGGTCGGGGCCGCGCTCTTCCCAGGGCTTCAGGATGGCGAACTCGACGGCCGAGTTCGACTGCGCCGCACTGGTCAGGAAGTTCAGACCGCTGATCGAGCCGACAATGTCGACGCCGGGCGTCGCCTGCAATATATCGCGCGCCTTCTGCGCCACCGCGTCGGTGCGTTCCAGCGAGGCGCCGTCTGGCAGCTGGATGACAACGAAGAAGTAGCCCTGGTCCTCGACCGGAAGGAAGGTCGAGGGCAGTTTTTGCCAGACGAAGTACGTCGCCACCAGACCGGCCGCAAACAGGCCGAGCATGATCCAGCGCAGCCGGATGAGGATGCGCACACCGTGGGCATAGGCATGCGACAGCTTGTCGAAGCCCGTGTTGAACCAGCGGAACGGCGCGAACTGCGTCTCGCCGCGATGGCGCAGGAAGGCGGCACTCAGCGCCGGGCTGAGCGTCAGCGAATTGAAGGCCGAGATGCCGACAGAGATCGCCACTGTCAGCGCGAACTGGTTGTAGAGTTTGCCGGAGACGCCGGGAATGAAGGCGACCGGCACGAAGACGGCCATCAGCACCGCGGTGGTGGCGATGATCGGTCCGGTGACTTCGGCCATGGCGGCCTTGGTCGCCGCCAGCGGTTTCAGCCCGGCCTCCAATTGTCGTTCGACATTTTCGACCACCACGATGGCGTCATCGACGACGAGGCCGATGGCTAGCACCATGCCGAGCAGAGAGAGCATGTTGAGCGAGAAGCCAAGCATCTCCATGACGACCATCGTCGCCACCAGAGACACCGGAATGGCGATGGTCGGGATGATCGTCGTGCGCCAGCTTTGCAGGAAGATGAACACCACGGCCACGACGAGCACCAGCGCTTCGCCGAGCGTGATCAGCACGTCATGCATCGAGGCCGAAACGAAGCGCGTTGTGTCGTAGTGCATGGCATAGGAAACGCCCTTGGGGAAACGGGCCGACAACTCCTGCATCTTGTCCTTGACGCGCTGCTGCAGATCGAGCGCGTTGGAACCGGGCATCTGGTAGACGGCGAGCACCACGGTCGGGTCCTTGCCGAAGAAGGCCGACGATGAATATTGCAGCGCGCCGAGTTCGATGCGGGCGACGTCGCGCAGCCGCACTAGCGAACCGGTGTCCGTATTGGCGCGCACGACGATGTCGCCGAATTCCTTAGGGTCGCTCAGGCGGCCGACGGCGTTGACCTGCATTTCGAAGGCGGTCCCGGCGGGCGCCGGCGACTGGCCGATCTTGCCGGCGGCCACCTGGACGTTCTGTTCCGAAATAGCGTTCTGGACGTCGACGGCGGTGATGCCGAGGTTGGCGAGCTTGTCCGGGTCGAGCCAGACGCGCATCGAATAGCGCCGCTCGCCGAAGATCTGCACGTCGCCGACGCCTTGCAGCCGCTTCAATGGATCGACGATCTGCAGATAGGCAAGGTTCGACAGCGCCACCGGGTCGACCGATTTGTCGGGCGAGGTCAGGTTGACGATGAGAACGAAGTTCGGGTTCTGCTTCTTGATCGTCACACCGCCCTGGTTGACGATCGCCGGCAGCGACGAGGCGGCTTGCGAGACGCGATTCTGGACGTCGACGGCCGCGGTGCTCAGGGGATAGCCGACATCGAAAGTGATGGTGATGGTCGAGGAGCCGTCATTGGAGCTCGACGACGACATGTAGGTCATGCCTTCGACGCCGTTGATCTGCTGCTCCAGCGGCGTCGTCACCGTATCGGCAACCACTTGTGCACTGGCGCCCGGATAATGCGCGCTGACCACAACCTGCGGCGGCGTGATGTCGGGAAACTGCGAGACCGGCAAAAGGAAATAACAAATCGTCCCGGCGAGCACCATGATGATGGCGATCGCCGAGGCGAAAATCGGACGATGGATGAAAAAATTTACCACGACAAGCATGCCTCTTTAAACGAATGGGCCTCTTTAAAAGAATGGGCAGACCGGGCGAGCCGCCTGGTGCGCACTGAGCCCGGGTCCTGCAAAAAGTACGAAGACGGCGCCGGCCCGCTGAGGCCTTGCTCATCGGCCACCGTCCTCAGCATCGCTTCGAAGGCGCGCGGGTTGACGCGGTCCGCCTTCATCACCAGCCGGATCATCGGATCCCGGATGGCTTCATCGATGGTCAAATCCTTGCGCTGCGACATTGGAGCGTCTCCATTCCAGCGTTCGCATCGAATGATCGCGAACCGTTTTCATCACTTCACCGGCCGGAGCCGCATGATTTTCAGTTTTTCACCTATCCTGGCCCGGCAGGACCAGTTCACGGCCTTGTTATTGACGGAAGCCGACATAGGTGTTACCAGTAAGTAACATCTGGATAGTTACAGACCGGTAACACCCTAGTCAAGAGGTGAACCGAATTTTTAGGGAGACAAGGAGACTGCGATGGCAGACGGCATTACGGATCGTGTGCGCCCCCGGGATCGAATCCTGGAAACGGCGCAGGACATGTTTCACAAGCATGGCATCAAGGGCGTCGGCGTCGACGCCATCACGGAAGCCGCCGGCACCAACAAGATGACGCTGTACCGTCATTTCGAGTCCAAGGACGAACTCATCATCCAGTGCCTGCGCGCTTCGGCTGCCAAGGGCGCCGCGATATGGGATGAGTTCGAGGCGGAGCACCCCGGCGACAAGCTGGCGCAATTGCACGCCTGGGTCCGCAAGGTCGCCAACATGCTCGCCGCCGACGGGCGCGGCTGCGACATGGCCAACGCCGCCGTCGAACTGACCGAGCCGAACCATCCGGCGAGGAGCGTGATCAAGGAGCTCAAGAGCGCCCAGCGTGATCGCCTCGTTACGCTGTGCCGCGATGCCGGCATCGGTCAGGCCGAGCTTCTCGCCGACACGCTGTCGTTGCTGTTCGAAGGTGCGCGCGTCAGCGTGCAGACGATGGGCTGCCAAGGTCCCAGCACCCAATTCGTGAGCATGGCCGAAGGCCTGATCAGCTCTTTCAGAGCGCGCTGAGGTACCGCCTCAGAGCTGGAGTTCCTCGTCATCCGGCGGGGCTGCGGCTGTTTGCGAAGCCCTCCGCTCAGCTTCAAATTCACCTGGAAAAGAAAAAGCCCGCTGCCGGGAGGAGGTGGCAGCGGGCTTGATTTCGAATACGGCGCGGGAGGAGGTGCACCGCACTCAACGCCGGCATCGCATCTGGGAGGAGTAGATGGCCGACCACCAATACGTACGAGTTGCTTAATGATTCGGCAACCATAAAAGATGCATAGCTGCTGTGCAGATTTGCGGCAGCTACCCCGACTTGTCGGACAAATAGACAAGCCGCCACGCCGCAAATTCACTGCACCGGCACATTTTCCTTGAAGATCAGCCGCGGCTCGATGAACTTCTTCGTCAGATAGGGTGCGGAAGACGCGATCGAGCCGAGCAGGCGGATCACCGATTGCTCGGCGATGAGCCGCGCATTCTGGTCGATGACAACATCGGCGAGGTCGTCGACGAGATAACCGCGCGTCTCCTTCGTCAGGTCGTGACAGATGAACACCGGCTTCTTCTTTGGCCTGACTTCAAGCAGGGCGCGCGCCACACCTGAGCGTCCGGCGCCGACGCAATAGATGCCGAGCAGGTCCGGCTCGTTGTGCAGCGCCTGCATCGTCGCCGCATAGCTGCCCTCCGGCTCGTCATTGATCTCCACTGCGCTGGTAACAGTCAGGTTGGGAAATTCCTCTGCCAGCACCGAACGGAAGCCCATTTCGCGCTCCTCATGCCCGCGATACGAGCGTGATCCGACAACCATCGCCAGATGACCCTGGCGGCCGCCGAGGAAGCGCCCCATCAACAGTGCCGCCGTGCGCCCGGCGACCCGGTTGTCGATGCCGACATAGGCCGAACGTGGCGCTGCCGGAACGTCGGAGACCAGCGTGACGAGCCGGATGCCGGCCTCGACGACGTCGCGCAATATGTTGCGCGTTCGCGGATGGTCGACGGCGATGACGCCGACGCCGTTCGCCTTCAGCGAGATGTTTTCGATCGCCGCCTGGAGCGCGTTGGGCGAGATGCCGGCAAGACTATGGATGCGGCAGGAGGCGACGAGCGGCAACCGCGCCGCATAGTCCTCGATGTGGCCGGCAAGGTCGATCATGAAGCCGTTGGCGCCGAGCGGCAGGAAGAATTCGAGATGCGCCGGCCGCGACGGCAGCGTCACCTGGTCGACCACGGGCAGATAGCCGAGCTGCTTGGCCGCCTCCATCACCCGCTGCCGGTTGGCCGCACTTGCGCCGGCGCGGTTGTTCAGCACCCGGTCGACGGTCGCAGTCGACAGGCCGCAACTCCTGGCTATGTCCGAAACGGTGGCTTTCATGGTCACAGTCATAGAGCATGATCCCGAAAAGTGGGAACCGGTTTTGTCGGACAAACGGGAACCGTTTTGTCCGAAAGATCATGCTCCACAACGAGTTAGAGCGGATGCGTTTCCGTGCCAGACGGCGCGAAGACGGTTCAGCCGTGCGATGGCTTGCCTTCAACGATGGCGTCGCGGATTTCCTTGTCCGACATGCCGGTGATGATGCGCTCCACCTCGGCGACCGTGGTCTTCTTCGGGTCGATGTCGTCGGCCACTACCTTGCCCCGGCGCATGACGACGATGCGGTCGACCACCTGGAAGACGTGATGGATGTTGTGCGCGATGAAGATGCAGGAATGCCCGGAATCGCGCGCGTTGCGCACGAAGCTCAGCACGCCTTGCGTCTCGGCGACGCCGAGATTGTTGGTCGGCTCGTCGAGTATGATCAGGTCGCTGTCGAAATGCATGGCGCGGGCGATGGCAACCGCCTGCCGCTCGCCGCCCGACAGCGAGCCGATCGGCGTCGTCGGCGGGATGTTCTTGGAGATGCCGACCTGCTTCAGCAGATCGCGGGCGACCACATTCATCGCCTCCTGATCCATGCGGTTCAAGAAGCGCGGTGGCTTGATGGGCTCGCGGCCGAGGAACAGATTGCGCGCGATCGACAGCTGTGTCACCAGCGCCGAGTCCTGGTAGATCGTTTCGATGCCCTGCGCGATGGCGTCGCTGGTCGAGCGCAGATTGACCTTCTTGCCGCGGATGAAGATGTCGCCGCTGGTCAGTGGCACCGCGCCCGACAGCACCTTGATCAGTGTGGATTTGCCGGCGCCATTGTCGCCGAGCAGGCCGACAATCTCCCTTTCGTTGACATGGAAATTGGCGTCCTCGAGCGCTTGTACGCGCCCGTAGGACTTTTTGATGTTGGTCATGCGGATGAGCGGTTCAGCCATGGTTCTCAAGTCCCTGCCTGATGCCGGCGTTCGAGCCATGAATGGAGCGCCATCATGCCGAGAATGATGGCGCCGATGAAGATGTTATAGGCGAGACCGGGCACGCCGATCAGCACGATGCCGTTGCGCATGACGCGCAGGATCAGGATGCCTAACACCGTGCCGACGATGGTGCCGCGGCCGCCGGTCAGTGCCGTGCCGCCGATCACCACCATGGCGATGACTTCGAGCTCGTAGCCGGTGCCGCTATTGGGGTTGGCGGCCGACGTACGCAGCGAGGAGATGACGCCGGCAAGCGAAGCCATCAGCGACGACAGGATGAACAGGCCGATCTTGACGCCGTTGACGTTGACGCCGCGTGCGCGGGCTGCATTGGGATTACCGCCGGCTGCCTGGATCCAGTTGCCGGTGCGGCTTTGCGTCAGCACGTAGCCGAGGATCGCTGCCGCCGCGATGAACCAGAACAGCGACATGTAGATGCGGAACGGCCCGATGAAGAAATCGCCGACCAGCGCTTCGGCAAGCCAGCTGCCTTCCGCGCTCCAGGTGCGTTGCGGAAAGCCATCGGTGACGAACAAGGCCGTGCCGCGCACCACCAGGAGCATGCCGAGCGTAACCAGGAAGGACGGGATCTTGAGCTGCGTGACGAACCAGCCATTGACCAGGCCGATGAGGGCGGCGACCAGCAGGGCGGCGAGGAAGCCGACTTCCAGCGAGGTCAGGCCGCTGTTGAACAGCGTCCACATCAGCACCGGCGAAAAGCCGAACAGCGAGCCGACCGAAAGGTCGAATTCGCCAGATGTCATCAACAGCGTCATGGCCAGCGCGATCAGCCCGAGCTCGACGGTGAAGGCCAGCGTGTTGGAGATGTTCTGCGGCGACAGGAAATCGTGGTTGATGCTCCAGAACACCGCGATTTCGACGATGAGCAGCACGAACGGCCCGAATTCCGGCCTCGCGATCAGGCGTTGGATGAGCGAACGGTTTTCCACTGATAACCCACGACAGGAAGGGAAGGGGCTGAGACCCTGCGCATTGTCTGCGAAGGCTCGGCGGAACGGCAGGACAGTCGCGGCCGCCGATGCGGTCGCGACTGTTTCCAGGTCTGGATTACTTGCCGGACAGGATGTCGTCGTAGACCTGCGCCGTGTCCTTTTCATAGAGCGCGCCGGTGATGACATTGAAGCCCGGAGGAATGCCTGAGGCAGCCATGTTGGCGAGCGACAGTGCGACGTAGCTGGTCGCCTGCGGGTCCTGCCATTGGCCGGCATTGACGTAGCCGGTCAGCACTTCCTGGGTGGTGTCGAGCGAGTTGCCCCAGCCGACGACCGGGATTTCGCCCGGCTTGATGCCGGCCTGGTCGAACACCCGCTTGATCGAGCCAGTGACCAGATCGCCGAGGCCGATGATCGCCTTGACCTTGGCTTTGTTGGCGGTGAGGTAGTCGACCATGCGGTTGATGGCTTCGGCCTGGTCGAGCGTCGCTTCGGTGATCTCATAGGTGATCCCGAGCGGCTCGAAGACGCTCTTGATGCCTTCTTCTTCCTGGACGCCATAGGTGGCACCGGGGATCTCGACCGGCATCCAGACGAAGTCGCCCTTCTTCACCAGGCCCTTGTCGACCAGATACTGTGCCCAATGCTTGCCGAAGGTGACGTTGTCGCCGCCGACATAGGCGTTGAAGCTGGCCTTCGGATCGGGCGTGTTGAAATTGATGATCGGAATCTTGGCGGTGTTGGCCTCCTTGGCGATCTCGATCAGGCTGCCCGGATCGGGGCTGGTGGTGACGATGCCATCGGCTTTGGCCGAGATCGCGGCGCGTACCGCTTCCTGCTGCGAGGCGACGTCGCCATTGTGGAACGAGGTGTTGACGGTGTTGCCGGTATCCTTCGCCCATTGCTTGGCGCCGGCCAGGAAGTAGGTCCAGACCGGGTCGGCCGGGCCACCATGCGAAATCCAGTAGAACGTCTTGGCTTGCGCCGCCGCCGGAATGGCCAGCGCCACAATTAGGCCAAGCACGAGTAATCGTAGCCTCGTCAGCATTTGCTTCCTCCCATGTTGAAAAACGACCTCCACGTCCGGCGATGATCCGGGCCATGCCCCGATCATATCCTCCTGCCAGCGCCGACCCGGATGCTCAGAGCATCTTCTTTTCCGGCCGATGGCAAGCCTCCATCCGCCCAATGGATGGTGGCGCGATGCAACACGCCATCAGCGATCCCATCAGATCGCATCAGTTCGTGGAGATATTTCCCGGCAGGCGGGGGTGCTGAAGCTCAGGCGTGCAGATTTTCGTGAAGGCGCGCGGCCCGGCGGTTCCGCAGCAGCCTGACCAACCGGTCGAGCCCCAGGGCAAGTAGCATCACGGCACCGATCATGAAGGGGCTCCATGTGGCGTCGATGCCGAACAGGGTCACGTCGCTCAAAAAAATCAGAGAAGGCCGGCCTTGGCGAGATCGCGCATGAGATGGCTGGCGCCGTAGGTCCAGTGCGGGCAATCTGGCGACAGAAGCACGCGATTGACCAGCGCGCCGAATTTCTCCGACGAGATGGTGACGATGTCGCCGACCTTGTGGGTGAACCCCTTGCCCTTTTCGCCGCGGTCCTTCGACGGAACGAACATGGTGCCGAGATAAAGCGCCAGCCCATCCGGATACTGGTGGTGTGGTCCCATGGCGGCCGCGACCAGCTCTTCAGGCGAGCGGCTGATCTCGGCCATCGAACTCTCGCCCTCCAGCGAAAACCCGTCCTCGCCCTCGACCTTGAGGCGCACGATGGCCTGCTTTACGTCGTCGATGGAGAAGGTTGCGTCGAACAGCCGGATGAACGGACCGAGTGACGCCGAGGCATTGTTGTCCTTGGCCTTGCCGAGCAGCAGCGCCGATCGCCCTTCGACATCCCTGAGATTGACGTCATTGCCGATGGTGGCCCCGACGATCCTGCCGGTGCTGGCGGCGATCATCGCGATCTCCGGCTCCGGATTGTTCCAGGTCGACACCGGGTGCAGCCCGACATCGGCGCCGAAGCCGACCGAGGCCATCGGCTGGCATTTGGTGAAGATCTCGGCATCGGGGCCGATGCCGACTTCCAGATATTGCGACCAGGCTCCGCGCTGGATGAGCTTGGCCTTGATCTCCATCGCCTCCGGCGAACCGGGTTTCAGCTTCGACAGGTCGTGGCCGATAAGCCCGGCGATGTCGGCGCGGATTGCATCGGCCTTTTCGGCCGAGCCGCGCGCCTGCTCCTCGATGACCCTTTCGAGCAGACTGACGACGAAAGTCACGCCCGACGCCTTCACCGCCTGCAGGTCGACGGGCGAGACCAGATAGGGCTTGCCCGGATCGCGGGTGGCCTGAAAACTGTTGGCGGCAATCGCGTCGAGCGAGCCGATCGCTTTGCCCTTGGCTGAGCTGACATAGCCGGCCGGATCGGCCATCTCGCAGACGTCACGCACGGTCGGAGCGGTGGCGGAGGTGATGTCGAAGACCGTACCGTCGCGCACCGTGACCACCAGCGGATGCGCGGCATCGGTTGTCTTGGCGCGGCCGATGAAGAGCCCGTCGGCGGGAAGCTGCGTTGGGTTCGTCATGGCTTACGGTCCTTTGAATTGTCGAACTGGCCGGAACGGCGCGGCACTTTCACCGGATTCCGGGCAAAGGTCTATCCCGTGGCGCAGCCAATTGTCGGTGCTGACATGAAGCGTGCTCTTTCAAAAAAATGAAATGACTACTAGAATTTTCATTTCCCGCCCTACGCCAGGTGAATCATTGCCCGCGCCATTCTCCGTTCCGATCTGGCAAAAGCCAAAGACCGCATCCGCATTCCAGTCGCTGATTCCCAACGGCAAGCCAGTCGATGTCGTCATCGTCGGTGGCGGTTTTATGGGCTTATCGACGGCCTTGCATGCCGCGCGGCTTGGCCTCGGCGTCCAGGTGCTGGAGGCCGGCGGGATCGGTCAGGGTGCCTCGGGTCTCAATGGCGGCCAGGTCATTCCCGGCCTGAAATACGATCCCGAATGGCTGCTCGAGCATTTCGGCCCCGGGCGTGGCCAGGCATTGGTCGATTTCGCCGCCTCGACGGCGGATACGGTGTTCGACCTGATCCGTGACGAAAAGCTGGCGGTGCCGTTCACGCGCAATGGCTGGATCCAGGCCGCGCACACCGAGACCGCTTTGAAAGCAGCAGCGAACCGGGATCGGCAATGGCGCGCGCGCGGCGCCGATGTCCAGCTCCTGGGCCAAAGCGAGATCGCGGCGATGACCGGCGCGCAAGGTTATCTCGGCGGCTGGCTCGACCGCCGCGCCGGCATCATCGATCCGCTCGCCTACACGGCGGAACTGGCGCGCATCGCCGCTGCTGCCGGCGTCAGCATTGCCGAGCGACATAAGGTGCTGAAACTCGCTAAGGACGCCGGCCTTTGGCGTGTTTCGACCGAAAACGGCACTGAAGTGAGCGCCAAGGCGGTTGTCCTGGCAACCAACGCTTATACCGATCGGCTGCTGCCGGGCCTCGCTGAGACGATCGTGCCACTGCATTCCTTTCAGATCGCAACGGCGCCGCTGTCGTCCAACCTTGCGGCGACGATCCTGCCGGAAGGGCAGGCGGTATCGGACTCGCGCCGCATCCTCGTCTATTACCGCAGGAGTGCTGACGGCCGGCTGGTGCTTGGCGGCCGCGGTCGCATGGCGCTGCCTTCAAGCGAAGCGGACTGGGGCCACTTGCAGCGCGCACTGGTGCGGCTCTATCCGGCGCTCGCCGATATTCCCATCGAGAAGCGCTGGTTTGGCCGCGTGGCGATGACGCCGGATCATCTCCCGCACATCCACGAGCCCGAAAAGGGCTTGCTCGCCGTGGTCGGCTGCCAGGGCAGGGGTGTCGGCCTGATGAGCGCGTTGGGAAAACGCATGGCGGGCTATCTGGCGAACGGCGATGCCAACCAATTGCCGTTCCCCTTGTCGCCGATCCGGCCGATCCCGTTCCACGCCTTCCGGCAGGTCGGCGTCGCCGCGACCATCGCCTGGTACCGGATGCTGGATGCCTTCGAGCGCTGATCCTTGTCCGGCCGTTGAACGCCGGCGGATTCAGCTTGACAGTTTCAGGAATATGAAAAAATCTAAGTCGATTTCACATTTCCGTTGAGCAGCTTGATGTCGACCATCGTTGCAACAGAAGCGCCAGCAGGGGCCGCCCGGGGCTTCCGCTTCGCCATGTTGCTGCCGGGTGGGCTGGTCACCTTCTTCCTGATCCTGTTTGCACTTGGCCTGGTGCTCTTCCTCGCCCTGCGCGGCAATGACGGTTCGCTGCTCGGCGCCGGTTTCACGGCGGACAATTTCATCACCGTGGTCGCCGATCCGCTCTACTGGACGGTGACGCTGCGCTCGCTGGTGATCGCCGGACTGGTGACGCTGGTAACCGTCGTCACCGCCTATCCCGTCGCGTACTATCTCGCCTTCCATGCCGGCCGCCGCCGCAGCCTGCTTTTGTTTCTGGTGACGCTGCCGTTCTGGACCAGCTATCTCCTGCGCGTCTTCGCCTGGAAGATCGTGCTCGCCTATAATGGCGTCTTGAACTCGGCGCTGATCGAAAGCGGCATCTGGTCGGAGCCGACCTTGGCCTTCCTCAACACGCCGGCCGCGGTCGTTGTCACTTTGGCGCATGCCTATGCGCCCTTCGCCATCCTGCCGATCTATGTGGCGCTGGACACCATTCCGAAATCGCTGCTCGAAGCCGCTTCCGACCTCGGCGCCAGACCCTTCACCGCGTTTCGCCGCGTCGTGCTGCCGAACTCGATGCCAGGTGTGCTGGCGGCAGCCCTCGTCGTCTTCGTGCCGACGGTCGGTGACTATGTCACCCCGGCCATGGTCGGCGGCCCGGCCAGCACCATGATCGGCTCGCTGATCCAGTCTCAATTCGGCAAGGCCAATGACTGGCCGTTCGGCGCCGCACTCTCCGTCGCCGTGATGCTGGTCATCCTCTGCGTGGTGCTGGTCGTGCGCTTCGCCGACCGCAAATTCGGCAGCCGCACATGAGCGCAGCGCGCACCGAAGGCGGTCGCTGGCTTGGCGTCTACGTCATCGCCTATCTCGTCTTTCTCTATCTGCCGGTTCTGTTGATCCCGCTGTTTTCGTTCAATAACTCCATCCAGGCGGCGTTTCCGCTACAGGGCTTTACGCTCGAATGGTATGCCACGCTCTATGGCAATCCGGCGCTGTCCGGCGCGCTTTTGAACAGCCTCGTCATCGGCGTTGTGGCCGCTGCCGGCGCGACGCTCTGCGGCATCACCGTGTCCTATATGGACCTCTACGGCCGCTCGCCGCTGGCCGCCACGATCAGCGCCATCTCCAGGCTGCCGATCCTGATCCCGGGCGTTATCGTCGGCATATCGCTGCTTATCCTCGTCAATCTCATCGGCCTCGGCCCGTCGCGCATCGCCATCGTTCTCAGCCACATACTGGTGGCGCTGCCGACGACGGTGGTGATCATGCGCAGCCGCTTTGCCGCCATCCCGAAAACCATCCGCGAGGCCGCACTCGATCTCGGCGCTTCCGACTGGACCACGTTCAGGCGGGTGATGCTGCCGCTCGCGCTGCCGGCCATCATCTCGGCCTTCATGCTGGCGTTCCTGATTTCTTTCGACGAATTCATCGTCGTCTTCTTCCTCGCCGGCACCGAGCCGACGCTGCCCCTCTACATCTGGAGCCAGCTGCGCTTCCCCCGCTCGCTGCCGACCGTGATGGCGCTGGGGACAGCGATCCTCACCGTGTCCTTCATCATCGCCGGCCTAGCCGAAATCCTGCGCCACCGCGGCCTCAATGCAGCCCGTCGGCCCGCGCCTGCCAATCCAGCCTGAACCATAACAAGAGAGGAGAACCGAAATGGCATACAATGTGAAATCAATTGCTGGGCTGAAATCGATCACTGGAAAGACAGCCCGCACCGGGCTTGCCGCACTTGCAATCGTCCTGTCGTCGACCGTCGCCTTCGCCGCCGACAAGCTGCAATATTTCACCTGGTCGGGCTATGAACTGCCCGATTTCAACAAGAGCTTCCTGACAGCCCATCCCGATGGCGTCGAGGCCTCGATCTTCGGCGATGACGACGATGCCTTCACCAAGGTCAAGGCCGGCTTCCGCCCCGATATCGCGCATCCCTGCTACGACAAGGTGGCACGCTGGAACAAGGAAGGCCTGCTGCAGCCGATCGACACCAAGCGCATCAAGAACTGGGATTCGATCTTCCCGGTGTTCAAGAACCTGCCTGACATCCAGGCCGGCGACGGGAAGGTCTGGATGGTGCCGTGGGATTGGGGCAACACCTCGATCCTCTACCGTACCGATCTGGTGAAGAACCCGGAAGCGAGCTGGAATCTTCTGTGGGACAAGCAATATGCCGGCCGCATGGCAACGATCGATGCCGTGCACGACACCCCGATCGTTGCCGCGCTGCTCGCCGGCGTCAATCCATTCGACATGACGCCGGAGCAAATGGACAAGGTGGCGGAAAAACTGCGCGAGCAGCGTCCGTTGCTCTCCAACTACACCACCGACATGACCTCGGTGGAGCAGGCGCTGGCCAGCGGCCAACTGGTCGCCGCCATGACCTGGAATGCGTCGGCCACCTCACTGAAGAAGCAGGGCGTGCCGGTCGAGTTCATGAAGCCGAAAGAGGGCATGCTGACCTGGGCCTGCGGCTTCGTCATGCTCAAGGACGCCAAGAATGTCGATCTCGCCTATGACTTCATCAACAGCCGGTTGGATGCCGACTCAGGTAAGTACCTGATCCAGTCCTACGGCTATGGCAGCTCGCTGAGCACCGCCTTCGCCGGCGTGGGCAAGGACGAGCTCGACAAACTGCAGCTGCCGGCGGATCCGGAAGTGATGCTGAAGTCGACGATCTTCACCGGCCCGATGAAGCAGAACGACGATATGGCGAAGATGTTCGAGAAGGTGAAGGCTGGGGGATAAAGCTCCCCCTTCTCCCCTTGTGGGAGAAGGTGTCGCCGAAGGCGGCGGATGAGGGGTGTTCCAGCGGAGTGAGACGCTGGTTTTCCCTGGAACACCCCTCATCCGTCTCGGCGCTATCGCGCCGATCCACCTTCTCCCACAGGGGGAGAAGGGAAGGGAAACAAGGACCAATGCATGGACATGCTCGACGAAGCCGCCGCAAAACCCAAGGACGATGCCGACATCCGCGTCGGCCGGCGCGTGCGGGCGCTCAGGCTGGAGCGCAATCTGTCGCTGGCCGAGCTTGCGGCGAAGGCCGGCGTGTCGATCGGGGCGCTGAGCCAGATCGAGCGTGGCTTGTCTTCGCTGCGCGTCAAGGTGATCTGGCCGCTCGCCGCCGCCCTCGACATCGAGCCTTCGGCGCTGATCACCGACGGCAACGATGCCGGCAACGACCTCTATTGCGTGCGCGCCGACAAGAGGCGGCAGATCCCGGTCAAGTCCGAAGGCATCGCCAAGGCGCTGCTGTCGCCGCCGGGCGCGACGCTGACGGGTCTGCTTGTAACTGTGGAAGCCGATGGCGGCACCGCCGAGGCCTATGCGCATATCGGTCATGAATTCGGCTACGTGCTGTCGGGCGAGGTCGAACTGGTGGTGGATTCGACAAGATATGTGCTGAAGGCCGGCGACTCCTTTGCCTTCAAGAGCACGCTTCTGCATGCCTTCCGCAATCCCGGCATCGAACGCTGCGAGATCCTCTGGGTCAACACCACGAAACCGTCCGAGGTGCGCGATGGCGCCTGATCCTCTCGTCCGGCTGCAGGCGGTCTCGAAGGTTTTTCCCGGCGGCATTGTCGGGCTCGACGCCGTCGATCTCGACATCACCAGCGGCGAGTTCATCACGCTGCTTGGTCCCTCCGGCTGCGGCAAGACCACCAGCCTGCGCGTCATTGCCGGTTTCGAAAGCCCGTCCAGCGGCAAGGTCCTGCTCGACGGTCGCGACATCACCGGCTTGAGGCCCTTCGACAGGCCGGTCAACACCGTGTTTCAGGACTATGCGCTGTTCCCGCATATGAACGTCACTGAGAATGTCGCCTTCGGCCTGTCGCTGCGCAAGCTTTCAGGCACCGAACAGGCCAAGCGTGTCGGAGAAGCGCTCGACATGGTCGGCCTCGCCGACAAGATCGGCGCCCGCGTCTCCGAACTGTCGGGCGGCCAGCGCCAGCGCGTTGCCCTTGCCCGCGCCATCGTCTGCGAGCCGCGCGTCCTGCTGCTCGATGAGCCGCTATCGGCGCTCGACGCGCATCTGCGCGAACAGATGCAGGTCGAGCTGAAGCGGCTGCAGTCGCGGCTCGGCACCACCTTCGTCATGGTCACCCACGACCAGACCGAAGCGCTGTCGATCTCCGACCGTATCGTCGTCATGAACAAGGGCCGCATCGAGCAGATCGCGCCGCCGGCCACGCTCTATGACCGGCCGGCGACGAAATTCGTGGCGAGCTTCATCGGCACGATGAACCTCTTGCAGTCGCGCTTTGTCGGCCGCGACGGCGCGCGGCTGCGGTTCAGCGCCAGTGGCCTGCCGCTGGAAGCGACGTCCGAAACCGGCGAGCTGCCGGGCGAAGGCGCCATGCGCACCATCGGCGTGCGTCCCGAAGACTTGCTGGTGGCGACCGAGGCCGCCGCCGGCACAGCGCCCGTGCGTGTCAACTCGGTCGTCTTTCACGGCCGCACCTTGCGCCTGCACGCCGAGCTCGAAAAAGGCGCACCGATCGTGATCGACGCACCACGCCAGGGTTTTCAGTTCAGCGTCGGCGACATGGCGCATATCAGTCTGCGCCGTGGCGCCAACTGTCCTATGCTCGCCAGCTGATCTCCTCGCTACCCTTGTCACCGGTCGACCGCGGCCGCCGGCTGTGAACAAAAGAACCATGGAACTAAGTAGGAATTGACTCGGCAAGGAATACATTCCTAGGTTGGCCGATGCCGGAACTCAGCAGCCGACCGCGCCGAAATGTGCAGACCTTGTGCCTCGCGCACGAAGTCGGGCAGCTCGTCCGAGTCCGGTGCCGGAACTGCAACATCACTCGTCACTATCTGCCTGGCGATCTCGCGAAGCTTGTTGGTGACATTCCCTTCTGGGACGTCGAACGGCATATGCGGTGCGAGCGCTGTAAGCTTCGCGAGCTTGATGCCAGCATAATTTTGCCGAGCGCTGCTGAGCGCTTGAAAATTCGCGTCAGACGCCTTGTCGAAATCCGCATGGTCCGTCGGGTGATCTGGCGAGACGACGATTGAGGAGAGTCGATCCCGTTAGAACCCCGTTAGAACAGAGACCCTTGCGCTGGCGCCTGCGGTGGGAACTTGATCTGTGTGGCTGGCTTCTCAACGATCACCAATGCGTCGTCGGGCGCTGTCCGCTGCAAATGCCGTGCTTCTGACCATGGAGCTGTCAACCAGGCCTCAGTGTCTTCCGGCGTCGTCAGGATCACCGGCATGGCCTTCTCATGAATTGGCGCGATGAGGGCATTAGGCTTGGTTGTCATGAATGCGTATAGCTCGAAATCGCCGGGACCATCCTTGACCCTTCGCACGCCCTGCCAAGGGGTCCAGAAACCAGCGAAGAAAAACAGCGGTCGGCTTTCGTCATGGGCAAACCAGTAATTGCGCTGGATCCCCGTTTCCGGGTCTTTGTCGTTCGGTGTCGGGCTAGGTTCGGCAAAGCTGGTCACCGGGACCACACATCTGTGCTCGACGCCGACATACTGCTGCCAGTGCGAATATTGCGGATTGCGAACGTTGGTCGTGCCGTAGTCGGCCTTGCCTTTCATGCGCTCGGGCGGCGTTGGCAAACCCCAAAGCAGTTTCGCCAGCTCACGCTCCCCGTCCGCCGTGTTGCGAACGACCGGACCGAGCTGATTGGGATAGATGTCGACCGAAGGTTCGAGGTTGCCGCTGATATCGCGCAGTGCGCGAGTCCATTGGCGGATCGCCTCTTGTGTGGTCGTGATGTTGTAGAGGTTGCACATGCACCTAGCATTGCGGACTTGACTTGTGTCTGCAACCGGCGTCGCCGTCGGCGCCCGCCCAAATCGCCGTCACATAGCCGCGCTATACCTATCGTCCTGACACACACTGTCAGCTATCTAGCTGCCTGACGGTGGCGGACCGGCAAGCGCTTCCCTACTTCAAATCAGTCTGAACAGGAGGAACACAAATGACCATCGCGGATATTGCCAAGGATTTCACCGAACTGCTCCAGCAGGGCGATCACCTGGGTGCTGGTGAAAAATACAATGCCGATGATATTGTCAGCCTCGAAGCCATGGAGGGGCCAATGGCCATCGCCCGCGGCAAGGAGGCTCTCAGGCAAAAGGGCGAGTGGTGGCAAGCGAACAATGAAGTCCATGGCGGCTCGGTCGAGGGCCCCTATGTCAACGGCGACCAGTTTGCCGTGCGCTTCAAGTTCGACATAACGCCCAAGGCGACAGGCGAGCGTGTCACCATGGACGAGGTTGGCCTGTACACGGTCAAGAACGGCAAGATCACCGAAGAGCGCTTCTACTATTGAGGTGCTATTGAGGCCGGACCGGCTTCCAGTTCACTTCGCTGCATAATCCAAAAATCAGACGGCCGGGACAACGTCCCGGCTGCCATGTGAAAAAGCTCAAATCGTCGTCACATACTGCGCCAGCTGATCGGCCACCGTGCCCCAGCCGTCGAAGAAGCCCATCTCTTCATGGCTGTTGCGGGTGGCCTCATCGCGGTGGATAGCGGTGGCCGTGTAGCGCGTGCCTTTGCCGTCCGGCTGAAGGGAAATCACCGCGGTGATGAAGGGCTCGCCTGATGGCCGATAGCCTGGCAGCAGCGCATCGGTCCACACCAAGCGCTCGTTCTCCACGATGTCGAGATAGCAGCAGTGACGGTCGTTGACCTCCTTGCCGTCGGGCGACTGCATGCGTGTGCGGAACAGTCCGCCAGGCCTGAGATCGATCTCGCAATCGGTGATCAGCCAGGGCTTTGGCGTGAACCACTGCTTGACATGCTCCGGCACCGTCATGGCTCGCCACAAGAGTTCGCGCGGCGCGTCGAGCTTGCGCTCCAGGATCAGATCCAGTCTGGGGTCGGGCTTGAAGGGATAGCTCACTTTTCCTGCTCCTTGAGGCTCATCACATAGGCGTCGAATTGATCGAGACGGCGCTCCCACAGCGTGCGCTGTTCGGCCAGCCAGGTTTCGGCGAGCTGCAGCGGCTCGGGCGCCAGCTGATACGTCCTGGTGCGGCCGATCTTTTCCGATCGCACCAGCCCGCAGCCTTCCAGCACTTTGAGATGCCCGATGAAGGAAGGCAGCGCCATCTCGAAAGGCTGCGCCAGTTCGCTGACCGAGGCCGGGCTGCGGTTCAGCCGCTCGACCACGCGCCGCCGTGTCGGGTCGGCCAGCGCGCGGAAGATGCCGTCGATCGGCGGAAGGGTTGGCGTGGTGGGTTGCAAACCGGTCATCACGATGCCCGCTCCACGTGATAGGTGAGCACCACGGCCCCATTGCCGAAGGTGCGTGTGTCGACCAGCTTGAGGTCGGTCGCGTCCTCCGTCCTGTCGAAAAGCTGCGCGCCGCTGCCAAGGATGACGGGGAACACCATCAGCCGATATTCGTCGACGAGATCGTGCTGCTTGAGCGCGTTAACCAGCATGCGGCTGCCGCCAACCACGATATCGCTCTTCATCTCCCATTTGAGTTTGCGGATCGCGTCCATCGGCTCGCCTTGCAGGACGGTCGTGTTGTTCCAAGCCGGGTTCTTCAGCGTCGAGGAGACGACATATTTCGCCATGCCGTTCATCCGGTCGGCGAATGGCCCCTTGTAGGTCGGCCAGCTGCCGGCGAAGCTTTCATAGGTCACCCGGCCGATGAGCAGGGCTTCGTGGTCCAGCACCTCCTGGAACTTGTATTCGATCATGCCGGCCTCGTGGCGCTTGCCGACCCAGTTGGTGTGCCGGTAGCCCGGCTCACCACCCGGCGCTTCCGTCACGCCATCGATGGACATCAATTCCGACACAACGATCCTCGCCATGACTTTCCCTTTCCGATTTTTACAACACTTAGGAAAATTCCTTAGTATTGACAAGGCCTACAAATGCGCTGATGGCGGTCGGGATGCTGGCAAAGCGGGGAGGGCGGTTTTAGGCTGTCCGGCGGATTCGACGGTAAGACCAGGGGAAGCGCGTTTTGACCATCACAATGTACGGCATCACCACCTGCGACACGATCAGGAAGGCACGCACGTGGCTGGAGGGCCATGATGTGCCTTACCGGTTCCATGATTACCGGGCCGAAGGGATCGATGCGGCTAAGCTGGATGGCTGGGTCGGCAAGGTCGGATGGGAGCCGCTGCTCAACAAGGGCAGTGCGACGTTTCGCGAGCTGGCCGACAAGGACAAGCAAGGTCTCGACGAGAACAAGGCCAAGAAGCTGATGCTGGCCAACCCGACCATGATAAAGCGGCCGGTGCTGGAGGTGGGGGACCGGATTTTGGTCGGGTTCAAGGTGATGCTTATGAGGCGGCGGTGAAGTAGGGCGCGAGGCGTTGAAACAGCCAATCTCCCCCCTTGCGGGGGAGATGGCCGGCAGGCCAGAGGGGGGTGTGACGGATCGCCAACCTCGACAGATTGTTCCGGCGCATGTGGCTGCCGTTTGTCAGGCCGGAGGGACAGCACCCCCCTCTGCCTTGCCAGGCATCTCCCCCGCAAGGGGGGAGATTGGACGGCGCCGCAGCTTTCGCCAATCGCCAGCGTTTGCACGCCGTTGTTTGCTTCAGTTCTTCAAGAGATACCCCGCCAGCGCCACGGCGTTGTTATGCACTTCGTCATGCGCGCCGTAGAGCAGCGTCACCTTTCCTTCGCCGAACAGGGCACACAACTGCGCCACCACTTCGCCATTTGCATCCAGTTCAGCCCGATACCGCTCGCGAAATTCCGCCCAGCGCGCTGGCTCATGCCCGAACCATTTGCGCAGTTCATCGCTCGGCGCGATCTCCTTCAGCCACAGTGTCAGCGCGGCATCTTCCTTGCGAACGCCGCGCGGCCAGATGCGGTCGACCAGAACCCGCTGCCCGTCATCGGGTGCGGGTGGCCCGTAAATCCGCTTCACCATCAGGTCGAAACCCATCCGACCCTCCGCAAGCTCAGGCCCACTCGCCCTTGCGCATCACCGGCACCTTGCGGCCGTCCTTGTGGACGCCATCAATGTCGATCTTGTCCGAGCCGATCATCCAGTCGATATGGATGAAACTCTTGTTGCCGCCACGCTGGGCGATCTCGTCCTGGCTGAGCGAGGCGCCGTCGACGAAGCATTTCGAATAACACTGCCCGAGCGCGATGTGGCAGGCGGCGTTCTCGTCGAACAGCGTGTTGAAGAACAACAGGCCGCTGGCCGAGATCGGTGAGGAATGCGGCACCAGCGCCACTTCGCCGAGACGGCGTGAACCCTCGTCGGTGTCGAGCACCTTCTTCAGCACATCCTCGCCCTTCGAGGCCTTGGCCTCGACGATCCTGCCTTCCTCGAAACGCACCGAAATCTCGTCGATCAGCGTGCCCTGGTAGGAAAGCGGCTTGGTCGAGGAGACATGGCCGGAAACCCGCCGTGCATGCGGCGTTGTGAAGACTTCCTCGGTCGGGATGTTCGGGTTGCAGGTGATGCCGTTCTTGGCGGTGGAGGCGCCGCCCATCCACTCATGGCCGTCGGCCAGCCCGACGGTGAGGTCCGTGCCCGGTCCGGTGAAATGCAGCGCATGGAAATTATGGCCGTTGAGCCACTCGGTGCGGCCACGCAGCGCTGCATTATGCGCCGTCCAGTTTGCGATCGGGTCTTCCACATCGACCCGTGACGCCGCGAAAATGGCGTCGGCGAGCTTTGCCACGGCAACATCGTCGGCATCCTCCGGAAACACCTGCTTGGCCCAGGCGAGATCGGGATAGGCGACGATGTTCCAGTTGATGTCGAAGCCGGTGATCTTTTCCAGCGCCGGCTGATAGGCCATCGAGTTCGCGTTGTTGGCGCGCGCCACCTTGGCCGGGTCCTGCGCCGACAGCAGCGACGGGTCCTCGCCGCGCACCGCAAGCCGCGCCGCATTGCCGGCAAAGGCTTTCGCCATGCCCTCGTACATCCAGCCGGCGGCCCGGTCGAAGCCGGCATCCGCGCCGTAGCGGAAGCGCGCCAGCGTGATTTCGTCATCGTTGAAGATCGGCGTAACCAGCCCGGCGCCGGCCTTGTACGCATGCTCGACGATGCGCCTGGTCAGCGGCAGGGCCGCAATCGACGAGGTCAGCACCAGATCCTGCCCCGGCTGCAATTGCAGCCCGACCTTGATGGCGACTTCCGCCAGCCTGTCGAGCTTCACCGGGTCGATCGTTGCTGAAACGCCGCGCGAATGTGTGGTCATGATCCTGCCTGCCTTGGTCTGGGGGTGATGCTTCCAACATAGATCGGCGCGGCTGTGCTTTCCAGCATCGTCGCGACAGCCGGCGTTTACGCAGCGCTATCGAGCGACCTGAATTGCTCCACGGTCGCCGCGATCTCTTCGCGGATCCAGGTCTTGAAATCGCGGACCTTGCGGCTTTCGGTCTTGGTGGCCGAGGTCACCAGCCAGTAGCCCAGACCGCTCTGCGCCCGCACACCGAAAGGCGCGACCAGGCGGCCGTCGGCCAGCGCATCGGCGGCCAGCAATTGCCAGCCGAGCATGACGCCGTGGCCGGCGATTGCCGATTCCAGGCACAGCATCGGATCGGTGAAGCGCGCGCCCTTGCGGAAGGTGACCGGCTCGACCCCGGCAGCCGCAAACCAGCTTTCCCAGGTGATCATCGCCCGCTCGTCGGTGATGGCGCAGGTCTGCGCGAGGTCGTCGATCGACTCCAGCTTCTTGGCGATATCAGGCGCGCAGACCGGGAACACTTCCTGCGCCAGAAGCAGCTCTGCCCGTCCGCCCGGCCATTTGCCGTCGCCAAGCCGGATGGCGATGTCGATATCGGAACGCTCGAGATCGGCCAGCCGCACCGAGGCGTCGATGCGCAGCAGCACATTGGGATGCCGGTCGAAGTGACGTGACAGTCGCGGCAGCAGCCATTTCGAGGCGAAGGCCGGTGCCACCGAAACCACCAGCGTGCACTGGTTCGCCTCGTCGGCAAGCGCCACCGCTTGCGCCAACTCTCGGAACCCAACGCCGAGCCGGCCCGCGAAAGCCGCGCCGAACTCAGTCAGCACCAGGCCGCTGCCGGTTCGTTCGAACAACGCCTGTCCCAGCTGCTTTTCGGTGCGGTTGATCTGCTGGCTGACGGCGCTGACCGAAACGTTGAGTTCACCCGCCGCTGCCGCGAGCGAGCCGAGGCGGGCGACGGTTTCGACGGCGCGCAAGCCGTTGAGATGGACGCGGTTTAGCATGGCCATTTCAGTTTTTCTAAACCGCTCCGGCTGAAATCTCAATTGAAAGGCCGCCCGATCGAGCAGATTTTAGCCGGGAAGTCAGACCGAGGAGGCGAGGATGGTGACCATCATATCATTGCTCAAAGTCTTTGCCGCCGGCTACACGCGGCGGCGCCCTGACGGCGATGCCGTCAACTGGGTGGCCGATCCGCTGTCGCATCCGGCGCTCGACACCATGTCGGAGCGCGAACTCGGCGACATGCCGTTCCGGCTAACGGCACGGCGCACCGCATACGAGACCGGCGCGGTCAGCTGCGGGTGACGCGGTAGCCGCAGGCCTTGGCCGTGCGTGGCCTGCTGGCCCAATACAAATCAGATTGTTTCGACGCCGGCCAAATCTATGGTGCGCTGCAATGAACGCCGCGCCATCACCCCTTCGCCTGGCTCTTGCCGGCATGATCGCCATGGCCGTCGCCATGGGCATCGGCCGCTTCGTCTACACGCCCATCCTGCCCGGCATGATGGAAGAGCTCCATCTGTCGCCGGCCGATGCCGGCTGGATCGCGTCGGCCAACTATCTCGGCTACCTCGTCGGCGCGCTTGCGGCAGCCGGTGGCTCGGCGCATGGGCGCGAGCGCCTGCTGATGTTTGGCGGCCTTGCCGCAAGTGCTGCGCTCGCCGGGCTGATGGGCTTGAGCGATACAATGACGGCCTTTGTCGTCATCCGCTTTCTCGCCGGGCTGGCCAGCGCCTTCGTCATGGTGTTCATGGCCAGCATCGTCTTTGGTCATCTGGCTGCCGCCAACCGCAGCGACCTGCAGGCGCTGCATTTCGGCGGCGTCGGCCTCGGCATTGCGGCGTCCTCGGCGCTGATGGCGGTTCTCGTCACCGAACATGCCGGCTGGCCGGCAGGCTGGCTGTGGTCGGCGGCGATTTCCGCCGGCGGCCTTGCGCTCGTCGCCTGGCTCGCCGGTGGCACAGCGCCCGCCGACGGCGTGGCCGGACGCGAACCGGCGTTGCCCAAGGACCTGTCGTTGATGAAGGTCATCGTCGCCTATGGCCTGTTCGGTTTCGGCTATGTGGTGACGGCAACATTCCTGGTCGCCATCGTGCGCCAGGGCGGCGGCGGCCGCGTCTTCGAGGCGACCGTCTGGATGGTCACCGGCCTTGCCGGCTTCCCCTCGGTCTGGCTGTGGCAGAAGGTTGTAGCACGGATCGGACTCTACGCCGCCTATGCGCTGGGCTGCCTGATCGAGGTGGTCGGTGTCACCGCCAGCGTCGCCATCGGCGGCGCAATCGGGCCGTTGCTGGCGGGCGTCCTGCTCGGCGGCACCTTCATCGCCATCACCGCGCTCGGCCTGCAGACGGCGAGGCAGCTCGTGCCGCAGGCGCCGCGCCGCATCTTTGCCGTGATGACCGCGTCCTTCGGCATCGGCCAGATCGTCGGCCCGATCATCGCAGGGCTGCTGGCGCAGGCGTCGGGTAACTTCTTCCTCGCCTCGATCGTAGCTGCCGCTGTTTTGTTGGTTTCGGCCGGGATCACTTGGTCGGCCGCACCAAAATCGCCATGATTGTGGTCTTGCTCGATGCCGGGCATCGGGCACGGGCATTTGCTTTCCAGCTAATGTGTGACTTTATGCCCGCTGAACGGCAACCCCGCTGATTTGTGCATCGACCGAGGATTTCACCACAGTGTTCGTATCTTTCTTCCCGCAGCCGAAGATTTTTTTCACTTCGGCGGTCGTCTGGACTGCTGTTCTCGTGGCAGGCTGGTTCCTCGGTGGTGACCAGCTCGGCGCGTTTGTCGGCCTGCCTCCGGCTCTTGCCGATGCGCCGCCCATCATAGGCGTCTCGGTGTTCTGGTCGCCCCCGTTCCTCTGGTTTTACATCTACTATGCGCTTGGCGTTTTTATATTCTATGGCTTCTGGCACTGGTATTCCCCGCACCCGTGGGACCAATGGTCTATCCTCGGCAGTTCGCTGCTCTTGTTCACGACCTATTTTCAGGTGCAGGTGAGCGTGGCGATCAACGCTTGGTATGGACCATTCTGGGACCTCATTCAGGGCATCGTGAGCAAAACCGTAAAGGCAACCGAGGCTGATCTTTATGCTCAAATAATCACTTTCCTCGGTATCGCTCTGGTCGCGGTTACCGTGTTCGTTTTGACGAATTTCTTCGTCAGCCACTGGGTGTTCCGCTGGCGCACCGCCATGAACAATTACTACATGTCTTATTGGCCGAAGCTGCGCCATATCGAGGGCGCCGCACAGCGCGTGCAGGAAGACACGATGCGGTTTTCCAAGATCATGGAAGACCTTGGCACCAGCTTCGTCGATTCCATCATGACGCTCATCGCTTTCATGCCGATCCTGCTCGGTTATTCCAAGCATATTACAGAGTTGCCATTCATCGGCCACGTTCCGCAGCCCCTGGTTTTGGCTGCGATCTTCTGGGCAATCTTCGGCACAGTCGTCATTGCGACCGCAGGCATCAAGCTTCCTGGCTTGCAGTTCCGTAACCAGCGCGTCGAGGCTGCGTATCGCAAGGAACTTGTCTACGGTGAGGACGATTCGACCCGGGCGCAGCCGCCGACCGTCACGGAGCTGTTTGCGAATGTGCGGCAAAACTACTTTCGCCTGTATTTCCACTACGTGTATTTCAACGTGGTCCGCTATCTCTATCTGCAGACCAACAACGTCTTCTCCTACTTCCTGATGGTGCCTTCCATGATCGCTGGAACGCTGACGCTGGGTCTCATCAACCAAGTCAGTTCAGCCTTCAGCCAGGTAACCAACTCATTCCAGTATCTCGTCAATTCCTGGTCGACGATTGTCGAGCTTCTGTCAGTCCACAAGCGCCTGCGCGCCTTCGAGGCGACGATCCGCGGCGAGCCGCTTCCCGATATCGACCGTCGCTTCATGGAACGTCACGAACAGGCAAAGGAACCAGACCCGGCCTGATCGTTTCTGATGGGGACTGTGGGCGGCTCAGCCGCCCACCGACGCCTGCCTGTCGCCACCACGCTGCCGCGCAACATAGTCGCGAAAACTGATGCATTCGACGTCGGCCTTCACGCATGTCTCGCCGGCAAAGCGCTCCAGCGCGTTCCAGTAGGCGCCGTCATTCATCAGCGTGAAATGGAAGCCGAGCTCCAGCGGGAGCCGCTTGCCCTGATATTGCTTGTCGAAGGCGGCGCGGAATGCCCGATAGCTCCGCTCGGTGAAGTCGGCCGCCTGGCTCGGCCGCTCGAAGCCGCCGGAATGGCGGACATAGAGATTGTAGTCCATGGCGATCACCGGTCTTGAACTTGGGCCCTCCGGGATCTGCGGCAGCGAAAAGCGGGTGAGGCCGCCATTGGTCGGCGGCTCGATCGGGCCGTTTGAGACGCCGCTGGCGTCATAGTCGTAGCCAGCTTCAGGCAAGGCCTTATAGAGCCCTTTGCTGGTCGATAGATAGGGCGCGCGAAAACCGGTCACGGCATGGGCAATGTCGCGCCAGCCGGCGGGCTCGGGCTCAATGCCGTTGATCGCATAGGCGTTCTCGAGAATGCGCGCGAACGAGGCGAATTCCTTCAGCCAGTCGGCCCTGCTCCAGCCCTTGCCGTCGAAATGGCCGCAGCCATGGCTGGCGATGTCATGACCCTCCGCGGCCGCGAGGCCAATCTGTTCGAGGCGGTCCGCGACCTCCTGTTTCGAGGTGGCAAAGCCGATGTTGGATTTGCCCGCGGACTTGGCCGGCGCGGTGTATTCAGCGCGCGTCTGCTGAGACAGCAGGAAGACGCAGGACAGAAAGTAGGTGAAATGCGCGCCGGTGCGCTTGGCCAGCGCCCGGCTGCGCTGCCATTGCGAAATCTCGCGGGCGCTGTCGAAGGAGATGATGACGATTTGCTTCGGCTTGGCCGGGGCAAGTGCAGCCGGCGGGTCGGCGAGAGCAGCGCCCGCCGTGGCAAGCACGGCTGTGGAAAACGCAACAACGCGGGACAGAAGAGGCATCGGCAATCTGGACTTGATCTGGAGGCGATCCAAGCCGGCTATCGGCAAAATGTGGCGTGGGTGCGGTCGGCGTACAGAGCATGATCCCGAAAAGCGAGACCGGTTTTCGGAAAAGATCATGCTGAAAAACAAAGATGGAGCCCCATCCCGACCCCGTCGGGAAGGAACAGGGTCCAGGCCGGGTTCCCCGCCATTAGCCGATTTTCCTGGCCAGCCCCTTCCATGCCGACAAAATTTCGCTAAAACGCGGGGCTCAAGAAGCGCCCCTGCCGGGGCAGCAATGGTTTTGATTGATGTCCGACGACAGTTTTATCCGCGAAGTCAACGACGAGATGCGCCGCGACCAGGCACAGGCGCTGTGGGACCGTTTCGGCCCGGCGATCCTTGGCCTCGCCATCCTGGTGGTGCTCGGCACCGCCGCCTTCGTCGGCTATCGCTATTGGGACGAGACCCGCGCCAACCGCTCGGGCGATGCCTTTTCGCAGGCGCTGAAGCTTGCCAATGACGGCAAGGCCGACGATGCGCTGAACGCGCTCGAGCAGTTGGAAAAGGAGGGCTACGGCGCCTATCCGCTGCTCGCCCGCATGCGCGCGGCAACCGTCAAGGCCGACAAGGGCGACTTTACTGCTGCCGTCGCGGATTTCGATGGCGTCGCCGCCGACACCGCTATTCCCCAGGGCATTCGCGACATGGCGCGCCTGCGGGCCGCGCTGCTGCTCGTCGACCACGGCTCTTTCGCCGACGTCTCCAGCCGCGTCGAGGCGCTGACCGCCGACAACAACACGCTGCGCCACACGGCGCGCGAAGCGCTCGGCCTTGCCGCCTGGAAGGAAGGCAAGACCCAGGATGCGCTGAAACTGTTCGACCAGATCGCCGCCGATGACGGCGCCCCGCGCAATGCGCGCCAGCGGGCGACCCTGATGTCGGAACTGATCCGCGGCTCTGGCGCGTCATGATACGCGCCGCCCAAAATGCGCTGCGGTTTTGGGCGACATGGATGACGAGGGCCGGATGAGCTTCAAAGTCGCCATTATCGGCCGTCCCAACGTCGGCAAATCGACGCTTTTCAACCGGCTGGTCGGAAGGAAGCTGGCGCTTGTCGACGACACGCCCGGCGTCACCCGCGACCGTCGCGTCCACCCGGCAAAACTTTACGATCTGCATTTCGACGTCATCGACACCGCCGGCTTCGAGGACGCGGCCGCCTCGACGCTGCCCGGCCGCATGCGCGCGCAGACCGAGATCGCCATCCGCGAAGCCGACCTGATCTTCTTTACCATCGACGCCAAGTCAGGCCTGCTGCCCGACGACCGCACCTTTGCCGAGATCGTGCGCAAGTCCGGCAAGCCGGTCGTCCTGGTCGCCAACAAGGCCGAGGCCAAGGGCGCCCAGGGTGGCATGCTGGAGGCCTGGGAGCTTGGCCTCGGCGAACCGATCCCGGTCTCGGCCGAGCACGGCCAGGGCTTGCCCGACCTGCGCGACGCAGTGATCGCCGCTCTTGGCGAGGAGCGCGCCTTCGGCGAGGAAGAAGACGAGGCCGACGACATCGCCGCCAGCGAAGTGCTGATCGGCGAGGACATCACCGATCCGGATGCTGAAGCAACCTATGACGACACCAAGCCGATGCGCATCGCCGTCGTCGGCCGCCCCAATGCCGGCAAGTCGACGCTGATCAACGCGCTGATTGGCGAGGAGCGATTGTTGACCGGTCCGGAAGCCGGCATCACCCGCGATTCCATCTCCGTCGACTGGGACTGGCATGGCCGGCGGCTGAAGCTGTTCGACACTGCCGGCATGCGCCGCAAGGCCAGGATCCACGAAAAGCTGGAAGTGATGTCGGTGCAGGACGGCCTGCGCGCCGTTCGCTTTGCCGAGATCGTCATCATAGTGCTGGACGCCACCATTCCCTTCGAGAAGCAGGATCTGCAGATCGCCGACCTGATCATCAGGGAGGGCAGGGCACCGGTCATCGCCTTCAACAAATGGGACCTGATCGACAATCCGCAGGAACTGCTGGCCGAGTTGCGCGAAAAGACCGGACGGCTGCTGCCTCAGGTGCGCGGCATCCAGGCGGTGACGGTTTCCGCCGAGACGGGCCGCGGCCTCGACAAGCTGATGGATGCCGTAATCAAGACGCACAAGGTCTGGAACAGCCGTGTTTCCACCGGCAAGCTCAATCGCTGGCTGGAAAGCATATTGGCGCATCACCCGCCGCCCGCCGTCGCCGGCCGCCGGCTGAAAGTCAAATATGTCACCCAGGCCAAGACCCGGCCGCCTGGCTTTGTCGTCCAGTGCTCGCGGCCTGATGCGATGCCGCAATCCTATGTCCGCTATCTCTCCAACAGCCTGCGCGAGGCCTTCGACATGCCCGGCGTGCCGATCAGGATTGCGCTGCGGACTTCGGACAATCCGTTCGCGGGGCGGGCGAAGAAGCGCAGCTGAGGCGTCCCTGAGAGAACGCCCTTGCCTGCAGGGATCCTCTGCAACGTTGGCGGGACAGCACCCCCTTCTGGCCTGCCGGCCATCTCCCCCGCAAGGAGGGAGATCAGCAGCTTTACCAACGGCGCTTGTTTTGCAACGTCAGCGTTTGGCGAAAGCGAAGGCGACATCCAATCTCCCCCCTTGCGGGGGAGATGCCCGGTTAGGGCAGAGGGGGGTGTGACGGAACGCGACGCTGGATACCTGTTCCGGCTGCCTAAGCAACCGCTCTCAGCCCCTCATTCTCCCGCGCACCCGGCAATGCTTGCAGCGCTCCCACCGCCGCCTGCAGCAATATATCCGCCAACCGCGACGGCACCGGCTCCAGTTCTGCGTCTTTCTGGTGCAGCACCAACGCCAGCTTCGGCAGCGCGGGCAAACCGAGCACCTGCGGCGCCATCGCCCTGACATTGGCCGGCAGACCGATATCGGTGCGGATCGTCAGGCCGAGCCCGGCCGCGACCGCCGCCCAGACGCCGCCGAGGCTCGGGCTGGAAAAGGCCATCCGCCACGGCAGGCCGGCGCGGTCGAGCGTTTCCGTCGTCACCGTGCGCAACAGGCAGGGCGCTTCCAGCGCCACCAGCGGCAGTGCCTCGCCCTCGCGCAGGCTGGTCTCGATCGCCTTTGCCGGGCCGATCCAGCGCAACTGCGCATCGCCGACATGCCTGACGTAAGGCAGCGCCTGGCCGCTGTCCCAGGCCAGCGCAATGTCGAGATTGCCTGATGTGATCCGCTCGGCAAGTTCATAGCTGCGCGCGATCCTGGCCTCGATCTTGACCTTGGGGTGCGCCCGGGCGAAGCGCCCGAGCACCTCCGGCAACACCGCCTCGCCGAAATCCTCCTGCAGGCCGAGCCTGACCCAGCCTTCAAGCTCGACATCATGGATGGCGGAGGCCGCCTCGTCATTGAGCTCGAGCAGCCGGCGCGCATAGCCGAGCATGGTCTCGCCGGCCTCGGTCAGCGCCAGGCCGCGGCCCGACTTGCGGAAGATCGGCGTCGCCGCTTGCTCCTCCAGCTTCTTCAGTTGCGCGCTGACCGCCGACGTCGAACGCCCGAGCCGGTCGGCGGCCTTGGCGAAGCTGCCCAACTCCATGCCGGTGACGAAGCTTCTGAGGACGTCGAGGTCGAAGGTTATGCGTCGCATCACAACAGTCCTGATTTTCGGGAATAATTGTCAAAAACTTCCCGATATTCAGGATGAAGTTACGGCGGTAGAGACGGAGCGTCAAGGTCCGGGAGGGCCATAACAGGAGTTCTGCCATGTCGATCGCCGACGCGAATTGTGAGCCATGCCGGGCTGGTCGAGCCGCCGTCACCGCCACTTCGAAGGCTGAACGATTTCGCGCCAATCATCGCTGGAAGGTGCTTGGCATCGGCGTTGCCGCCAATGCCAGTTTCTCCGCCACCTTCGCCGGCATACCGGCGGCGGCGGTTTTTCTGCGTTCGGGCTATCAGCTCTCCAACGGCAATCTAGGCCTGGCCCTCGGCCTTCTCGGGTTAGGCGTTGCCTTGAGCGAACTGCCCTGGGGCCTGCTCACCGACCGCTGGGGCGATCGCGGTGTGCTGTTGACCGGCCTCGGCGCGACGGCGGCGTGGCTTGTGCTCATGGCGGTATTCATCGTGCCGTCGGCGACTTATGTGCCTGGCGTTGCGATGCTGGCCGCGTGTCTTCTGGTCACCGGCCTGCTCGGCGGCAGCGTCAACGGCTCCAGCGGCCGCGCCATCATGGCCTGGTTCCGCGAAGGCGAGCGCGGCTTTGCCATGAGCATCAGGCAGACGGCGGTGCCACTCGGCGGCGGGCTCGGCGCGCTGGTCCTGCCATCGCTGGCGTCAGTGCATGGCTTCGCGGCGGTCTTCGGACTGCTGGCGGCCGCCAATGCCATCTCGGCGCTGTTTGCCTGGCGTTGGCTGCACCAGCCGCCGGAGACCGGTGCCGGCAGCATTGCCGCAGCAGAGCCGGCCGGCCCGGCGCCGCTGCGCAATGTCGAGGTCTGGCGCATCGCCACCGCCATCGGCCTGCTCTGCTTTCCGCAGGTCGCCGTGCTCACCTTCGCTTCCGTCTTCCTGCACGATTTCGCCGGAATGGGCACGCTCACGATCAGCGCCAGCCTTGCCGCTGTCCAGACCGGCGCCATGGTGATGCGCGTCTGGAGCGGCCGCTTCACCGACCGCCACGGCAACCGCCGCTGGTTCCTGCGTTTCTGCAGCATGACGAGCGTGTTTGGCTTCGCGGCTCTCGGCCTGCTGGTCCTGGCGGCCGCCGCCATGCCAGCCTCGCACACCGCGCTGATGCCGGCAATCGCCGTGCTGCTGGTCGTTGCCGGCATATCGGTCTCGGCCTGGCATGGCGTCGCCTACACCGAGCTTGCCACGCTTGCCGGCGCCAGCCGCGCCGGAACCGCGCTCGGCCTCGCCAACAGCTTCGTCTTCATCGCCTTCTTCGTGGTGCCGACGGCCATACCGGCATTGCTGCTCATCTGGTCGTGGCCTGGAGTCTGGCTGGTCGGGGCGCTCTGTGCGCTCATCGCCTGGCCGATCCTGCTACGGCCGAACTGACGGTTCGGCCGGCCCGCAAAAGGCGTCCCGTTCGGGCCGGTTTGAAAAAACACCATCGATGCCGTTAACCCCGCATCAAGGTTAATGCTTCACTTTGGCTCTTCAGTGGCTCAGTGGCGTTTCTGGAGAGTTCCCCGTGCATCGACGTGTCTTGAAGCGGCTGGCCGCCGCCGCCGGTGAGAAAAAACGTTCCTTCGTATCGCCATTGGTCATCGGGCTCGGCATCTGGATCGGCTTTCCGACCGTCACTGCGTACCAGGACATGGGCAGCCTGATTTCCGGCCTCGAAGCGTCGGGCAGCCGCTGGAACGCTTATGTCGAGCGGTCCGTCGCCGGATCGGTCCATGCAGCCGAAATGCCTTTCATCGATTCCGTCACCACCGGTTCGCTTTCGGGCTCGGGCGTGCGCCTGCCTGGCGTCGGCAAGGTCTCGTTTCGCGGCAAGGGCAATGTCGCCGGCGTCACGCCCGACGAGGACCGCGTCATGCGCGCCGACAAGAAGGGCCGCATCATTCAGGTCTCGCCGGTGGCGCCGCCCAGGAACTTCAATGCCGGCTCCATCTTCCAGCGCACCTCCTCGCTGCTGCGGCCGAGCATGGATAGCGGCCTGAAACTGGCCTTCGCCAAGCCCGGCATCAAGGGCAAGGAAATCCAGATCGCCCAGGCCTTCCATATCAGTGTGGACAAGAAGCCCGCGCCCGGCGTACCGGCAGCGCTGATCGCTCTCGTCAACAATGACAAGGCGGACATTCTTGCCACCGCCTATGCCCAGGCCGAACCCGACTACGCCAAGGCCTCGCCCTTCGAGGCGTTGCTGCAGGACGAAGAGCCGAACGATGGGCGCTTCATTCCGCCGATGGCCAAGGGCGACCACTCGTGGATCCAGAACCCGCTGCCGGCCAGCGTCTTCTCCAAGAAGGAGCAGGCCTGCCTTGCCAACGGCATCTATTTCGAGGCGCGCGGCGAATCCGTGCGCGGCCAGGCCGCCGTCGCCCAGGTCATCCTCAACCGCGTCCGCAACCCGGCCTATCCGAACTCGATCTGCGGCGTCGTCTACCAGAACGACGATTGGCTGAACCGCTGCCAGTTCTCGTTCGCCTGCGACGGCCGCAAGAAGCGCATCGAGAGCCCCGACCACTACAAGACCGCGCAGGATGTTGCGATGGCCGTCACCGCCGGCAAGATCTTCATTCCGGAAGTCGGCTCATCGACCCATTACTACGCCAACTATGTTCATCCGGGTTGGGCCCGCACGATGCAGAAGATGACCAAGATCGGCCTGCATATCTTCTACCGCACCTATGGCGGCGGCTGGAGCTGAGGCCTTCGGACTGCCGTCTGTTACTGGCCGCAAAAGGCCCCGGGCGCCGAAATCGGACGCCGGTCGCCGGATGGATTCGGGGCATGTGCCGACCACATAGTGCCGGGCACGATGTCGCACCTCTCCAAGTGGTTGATTTCAATAGAAAAAATACATGGCTTTGAAGGTCTGCCCGTGGCTTGACGGGCGCAAACCCTCTAACTATGTTGCCGGCGACTTTAGAAGCGGACGGACGGTGACGGTCTGACCGGGCAGGGGGGTTACGATGGCCGACAAGAACGGGCCAGACGGAACCGGAGAAACCGGCCGCGGCAGCAAGCACGAGCACGACATCCGCGATGAAGACCTCGAGCGCCGTCGGCGCGAGCTTGGAGCATCGCTTGCGACAAGGCGGCCGGATCGGCTAGAGGGGAATGACGGCGCGAAAGCGACGGCCGGATATGGCCAGGCGCTCAAGCTGTCCAGCGAGTTCATCGCCGGGATAGTTGTGGGTGTGGGCCTTGGCTGGTTTCTGGATCGTGTGGCGGGAATCTCGCCATGGGGTCTGATCGTCGGCTTGCTGCTGGGCTTTGGCGCCGGCGTGCTCAATGTCCTGCGTTCGGCGGGGGTTGTGGCGGAATTCGGAAAAAGCGAGAAGTCGCGCGATCCGAAAGAATGAACTGGCGCCGCCAATGGCGCACAAGAACACTTAAAGCCGTTCGTGGCTTTGACGGGGATATAAATGGCTGCTGACAAGGTCGATCCGATCCACCAGTTCCATATCGTCAAGCTGATTCCGATCAACATCGGCGGCTATGACCTGTCCTTCACCAATTCGGCTCTGTTCATGGTCGCGACCGTGCTCGTGGCATCGGCGTTTCTTTACCTCTCGACCTCGAGCCGCAGCCTTATTCCCGGGCGCCTGCAGTCGGTTTCGGAAATGGGCTACGAGTTCGTTTCCAACATGCTGCGCGACGCCGCCGGAACGCAAGGCATGAAGTTCTTCCCCTTCGTGTTCTCGCTGTTCATGTTCGTTCTTGTCGCCAACCTGCTTGGCCTTTTCCCCTACTTCTTCACCGTCACCAGCCACATCATCGTCACCTTCGGCCTCGCTGCCTTGGTGATTGGAACCGTGGTTGTCTACGGTTTCATGAAGCACGGTCTGGGCTTCCTGAAGCTGTTCGTGCCGCATGGCGTTCCGGTTTTCCTGCTGCCGCTGGTGGTGCTGATCGAAGTGATTTCCTTCGTCTCGCGCCCGGTCAGCCTCTCGGTTCGTCTGTTCGCCAACATGCTGGCCGGCCACATCACGCTGAAGGTGTTTTCGGGCTTCGTCGTCAGCCTGAGCGCGCTGGGCGCCGTCGGCGTCGCCGGTTCGGTACTGCCGCTGGCCATGGCAGTCGCACTGACTGCCCTCGAATTGCTGGTCGCCTTCCTGCAGGCCTACGTCTTTGCCGTGCTGACCTGCATGTATCTGAACGACGCCCTGCACCCCGGGCACTGACGCCCGGGCACTGGCCAAGAGTTTCCGGCATCGGTCGCCGGATGGAATTGCAACGGAATTACAGATCCAAAGGAGTTTTAAAATGGACGCAGAAGCAGCAAAGTACATCGGCGCCGGTATCGCTTGCCTGGGCATGGGCGGCGCGGGCATTGGCCTCGGCAACATCTTCGGCAGCTACCTGGCTGGCGCCCTGCGCAATCCGTCGGCAGCCGATGGCCAGTTCGGCCGTCTGATTTTCGGCTTCGCGGTGACCGAAGCTCTGGGCATCTTCTCGCTTCTCATCGCGCTTCTCGCCCTGTTCGGCTGAGCCCTGTTTCGGCCAGCTATGGTCGGACAAGCATTGGGAAGAATTGGCTGGCCGCATTCCTGCGGCCATGCCTGATATCAGGGGATAGTCCATGTTCGTGACATCTGCCTTTGCGCAAGAGTCCGCACCCGCCACCGAAGGCGTCCACACCGGCACGGAAGGCGACACGCATTCCGGCACCGGCGTGCCCGCCGAGGCGCACGGCGCGTTCCCGCCATTCGATCCAGCGACGTTCCCGTCGCAGCTTCTGTGGCTGGCGATCACGTTCGGGCTGTTCTACCTGTTCCTGAAGAAGGTGGTGATGCCGCGCCTTGGTGGCATTATCGACGTGCGTAGCGATCGCATCACGCAGGATCTCGACCAGGCCGCAAAGCTGAAGGGCGAGGCTGACGCTGCCGTTGCTGCTTACGAGCAGGAACTGGCGCAAGCCAAGGCGAACGCCAATGCGATCGGCCAGCAGGCCAACGACGCGGCCAAGGCCGAAGCCGAGACCGCCCGCAAGAAGGTCGAAGCCGCGCTCGACAAGAAGCTCGGCGAGGCCGAGGCCAGCATCGCTTCCATCAAGGCCAACGCCATGAAGGAAGTCGGCACGATCGCCGAGGACACCGCTTCGGCAATCGTCGACGCGCTTGTCGGCGGCAAGGCCAGCAAGGCCGAGATCGCGGCTGCCGTCAAATCCGTGGCCCGCTGAGGAGCACATCATGGACGCCACATCGCTCGCTACACTCTGGGCCACCGTCGCCCTTGTCATTTTCCTCGGCGTCGCCGTCTACATCAAGGTACCGGGGGTGATCGCCAAGGCGCTTGACGCCCGTGCCGCCAAGATCAGCAATGAGCTCGATGAAGCCCGCAAGCTGCGCGACGAGGCCCAGCAGTTGCTCGGCCAATATCAGGAGAAGCGCAAGGAAGCCGAGCAGGAGGCCGCCGCAATTGTCGCCGCTGCCAAGCGCGAGGCAGAGATGCTTGCCGCCGAAGCGCACAAGAAAACCGAGGACTATGTCACCCGCCGCACGGCGCTTGCCGAGCAGAAGATCGGCCAGGCCGAGCGCGAAGCAGTCGCCGAGGTGCGCGCCAGCGCCGTCGACATCGCCGTGGAGGCAGCTCGCACGCTGCTTGCGGCCAAGGTCGACGCCAAGGCAGGCGCGGATTTGTTCAAGTCCGCGTTGCAGGATGTGAAGGCCAAGCTCAACTGAGCGGTTGTTTCAGTCGCAGACATCAGGCCGCCCGGGCAACCTGGCGGCTTTTTTGTTGGGTGCTGACGAAGGGAGGCGCGGATAATCTCCCCCCTTGAGGGGGAGATGTCGCCGAAGGCGACAGAGGGGGTCGTCTCGCGTGGAGCGCAAACCTCCATCTGCAGTAAGGAAGTCGCGTCCAGTCGGACCGACCCCCTCTGCCTGCCGGCCATCTCCCCCTCGAGGGGGGAGATTAATCGAGGCCTACGAAACTCTCTTCCTCGGCCATCTCAACGCCGCCCAGCCGGAACGGCGCGAACGACGCCCGATGCAGTCTTGCCACCGGTCCATGCGCCTCGATTGCGGTACGATGGCGGACCGTGGCGTAGCCCATATGGACCTCGAACCCGTAACGCTCGTGGTGGCTGCCGCAGCCGCACATCATGCGGTCGCGCATCACCTTGGCGACGATCGACGCGGCGGCGATCGATTGCGAGCGCTGGTCGCCCTTGATCAGCGCGCGGCCCTCGCACATAAGACCCGGCGGCACGTCGCGGCCGTCGGCCAGTGCCAGCTTTGCCTGGATGGGCAGGCCGGCAAGGGCGCGGCGCATCGCCTCCAGGCTGGCCTTGAGGATATTGCTGCCGTCAATGCCTTCGGCGCTCACCGAGGCCATCGACACGCCGAGCGCGGAGCCGAGGATTTTCAGGAACAGCGCCTCGCGCTGCAAATGGTTGAGCCGTTTGGAATCGTCGAGCCCATCGGGAATGTTGGCGGGGTCGAGGATCACCGCTGCCGCAACCACAGGCCCGGCCAGCGGACCGCGGCCGGCCTCGTCCATGCCCGCCACCGGCCACAGGCCTTCAGCCATCGCCTTCGTCTCGAAGGAGAAGTCGGGCTTCTCGACGATTTCGAAAAGAAGCGGAGAATCGGAACGCGCGCGAGCCATGGTGCGGCGAGGTTCGCATCGGCTCCGATTCTCCGCAAGTCCCTCCAGGGTCGAATGGGGCAAGACCGGGAGGGCACCGTCTGCAGGCCGGGGGACAGGCCGGACGGGATTCTTGTTTCCTGCCCGGCCGAAGACGGCAGGCAAGAGAAGTATCTTCAGAGCAGCATCAGCTGCTCGGTCGCATTGGCGGCGGCGACGAACTGGTCGGTCCTCAGCGTCCGCCGTTCGGCGTTAAGGCCGAGCCGCTTGGCGGTGATCTCGAAGCGTCGGCCGATCTGCCAGGCATAGGGTCCGGCGCCTTTCATGCGCTTGCCCCATTCCGAATCGTAATCCTTGCCGTCGCGCATCGAACGGATCAGCGACATCACATGCCGGTAGCGGTCAGGATAATGGCGCAGCAGCCAGTCCTTGAAGATCGGCGCCACCTCGAGCGGCAGGCGCAGGATGACATAACCGGCCTCGCGGGCGCCGGCGGCGCGGGCCGAATCGAGGATGCGCTCCATCTCCTGGTCGGTCAGCCCGGGGATGATCGGCGCCACCATCACCGAGGCCGGGATGCCGGCATCCGAAAGTTGCCTTATTGCCTCCAGGCGCTTGGTCGGCGTCGACGCGCGCGGCTCCATGGTCCGCGCCAGCATGCGGTCCATCGTCGTCACCGACAGCGCCACCTTGGCCAAGCCCCGTTCGGCCATGCGCGACAATATGTCGATGTCGCGCGTCACCAGATGGGATTTGGTGACGATGCCGACCGGGTGTCCGCGCGCCTCCAGCACTTCGAGAATCTCGCGCATGATCCGGTATTGCTTCTCGATCGGCTGGTAGGGATCGGTGTTGGTGCCGATGGCAATGGTGCGCGGCTGGTAGCCGTCCTTGGACAGTTCCTTGTCGAGCAGCCGAGCCGCATCCGGCTTGGCAAAGAGCTTCGATTCGAAATCCAGCCCCGGCGACAGGCCCATGAAGGAATGTGTAGGCCGGGCGAAACAATAGACGCAGCCATGCTCGCACCCGCGATAGGGGTTGATCGAGCGGTCGAAGGAGATGTCCGGCGATTCGTTGCGGGTGATGATGGTGCGCGGCTTCTCGACCTGAACCTCGGTCTTGAACGGCGGCAGCTCCTCCAGCGAATTCCAGCCATCGTCAAACACATGCCGGCTGACCGGTTCGAACCGGCCGGACGGGTTGATCCCGGCAGAACGGCCGCGGCTGCGGTCCGGACGGACGCGCATGCCGCTCTGTTCGATCATCGCATTGGCCATCTCGGCTCGTCCTGCTCCGAAGGCTGCAATGTCCGCACGCACGATATGTTCCATTTTCGCCCTCTCCCAGGGACTGTCGGCCGGCTGTCGAATCGTTCTGTTCATGAAAATAATCCTATTTTGCCGACGAGAACAAAGCAAGAACTTTTTTGCTGCGCGATGCCAAACTGGCGCTTCGCGATGCTTTCCGCTATTGCGCTGAAATGCTCAGCGTTCTCATCGAAACCCATGATGACGAAGAGGGCCTTGCCCGCACGCTCGCCTCGCTGATCGGCGGCGCGGTCGAGGGCGTGGTGCGCGACGTCATCGTCTGCGACACCGGCTCGACGGACCAGACGCATCGGGTCGCCGATCATGCCGGTTGCCACTTCGTCGCCGGCCGCATTGCCGCCGGGATCAGGCAGGCGAAAGGCGACTGGCTGCTGTTGCTGGAACCCGGCGCACGGCTTGTCGAGGGCTGGATCGACGACGTTGTCGCCCATACAGCGCGGCAAACCATGCCGGCGCGCTTTTCCCGCGCCCGCGGCAGCCGCAGGCCGTTCCTGGCGCGGATGCTCCAGGGAAACCGGGCGCTGGCCGAAGGACTGGTCATCAGCAAGCGGCAGGCGACGTCCCTGTCGAAGAACGCGCACAGCGCCGAAGCCCTCGCGCGGGGTCTTGCCACCAGGCGGCTCGACGCCGAAATCTGGGTGGCTTCGGCCAAGTGATGTCTTGCCCTCCCGCGTCGGCGGGCGAGAGCGATGTCAAACTTGTTACTTTAGCTCGTCGTTATTGTGCATTGCACAAAAGTTGACGCGGGGATAACATTCCCCTGATGCGGGACAATTGGGTTTGGGTAATGCTTGGGCGGTGAGCAGCCGACATTTCGTCGGTGCCGCGCTCATAACCGAGGACCCTGATGAACCTTTCCGCCCCTGACAAATCCGGCGCCGCCAGCCTCGAGGCCATTGCCCGCAATGGCAGCCTGTTCCGCCGCATCGCCGCGCGCATTCCGACCTACCTGTCCGACCTGCGCGAGAACCCGGCCTGGCTGCCGATGTTTATGCTGGCCCGCACCATGCCGGCGCGCAGGCTGCACTGGCTGGGCGCCAAAGCCGCTCGCCCGGCGCAAAATGCCGGGGCTACGATGTTCAAAGGCGTCGAGCTCAAGTCGATTGTCGAGACGCTGCGTGCGGACGGCCTGTTCTCTGGTCTGGTGCTGCCGCAGGCAATCCATGAAGAGATCGCCAGCTTTGCACAGAGCACGCCATGCTTCGGCAATTTCGACCGCCGGCTCGAATTCATGCCTGGGGATCATGCTGAGGCCGAGAAGCGTTTCGGCCGCTCCTTGCTCAGCGGCCACTATTTCGAGCGCATCCTCGGCTGCAACGCGGCACTCGCCATCCAGAACGATCCGCTGCTGCTCGACATCGCCCAGAACTATCTGGGCGGGCAGGCAAAGCTGATCACGACGCGCGTCTGGTGGAGTTTTCCGACCGGCGAGGCCTCCGATGCCGACAAGAACCTCGCCTCGCTCGGCAAATACCATTTCGATCTCGACGATTGGCGGATGCTGAAATTCTTCTTCTATCTGAAGCCGTGCGATGCCGGCACCGGTCCGCATGTCTATGTCAAAGGCAGCCACAGGCGACGCAGCCTCAAGCACCAGCTGACGCTGCTCGTCGGCCATTCGGCGCAAGAGGTGCTCAAGGTCTATGGCGACGACAGCCCGGTCACGTTGACCGGCGAGGCAGGTCTCGGCTTTGTCGAGGACCCGTTCGGCTTCCATATGGGCACCGTGCCGTCGCGCACGCCGCGGCTGATGATGGAAGTCGGCTTCGGTGTGTCGCCGCCCTCGCGCCGCCGCTTCCACGGCGAACCGGTCATCCGCTGATCCGGATCTCGACCGGCATCCAACGCGCCTGCCGCCGGGCCATGCGGCCCTCGCGGCTCTCGGCATCGTAATCCATGGCGACCGGCTCGCGGCTGAACCGCGGCCGGTCGTCCAACGCGTTGACGATGACGATCGCTCTCGGATCGCCGCCATCGGTGGTCACCGCCGCGACATAGACGCCGCAGTCCCGGCAGATGAGATAGTCGGCGGTGCGCAATCCGAACCGGTATCGGTGCAACCGCGCCTCGTTCTCGACCGTGACGATCAATCGGCCCTGCGGATCGGCGGCAGCGCGCGAGCCATGCCGGATGCAGAACGCGCATTGGCAGGCGCGGATCTCCATCTGCGATGGGTCGATCCCGGTTTCAAACGTCAGGTGGATGTTGCCGCAATGGCAACCGCCGCGGTACGCACGCATGGCACCTTTCCGTCTCAAGGACCCTGGCGACAGATTACCCGCCTGGCGACCTGCAGGAAATGACCCTTCGAAGGTCCAGACGTCATTCGGCCTGAGATAGGCGGCGCGCGACCGGCACTTTGCCTTGGTTTACGAGCCGGCCCTGCCGCGCTTGAGATGCTCGTCCAGGCGGGGCATGATCTCGACGAAGTTGCAGGGCATGTGGCGATAGTCGAGTTGCGGCTTCAAAATGCCGTCCCAGGCATCCTTGCAGGCGCCGGGCGAACCCGGCAGCACGAAGACGAAGGTGGCGTTGACGACGCCGCCGGTCGCCCGGCTCTGCACCGTCGACGTCCCGATCTTGTCGTAGGAAATGCGATGAAACACTTCGGAAAAGCCATCCATGCGCTTTTCGAAGATCGGCTCCAGCGCCTCCGGCGTCACGTCGCGGCCGGTGAACCCGGTGCCACCGGTGGTGATGACGACATCGATATCCTTGTCGCGCGACCAGCCCAGCACCTTGTCGCGGATTTTCTCGCGATCGTCGGTGACGATGTCGCGGGCGGCGAGAATATGGCCGGCCTCGGTGATGCGGTCGGCCAGCGTCTGGCCGGATTTGTCGTCTGCGAGGCTGCGTGTATCGGACACCGTCAGCACCGCGATGCGCACCGGAATGAACGGGCGGCTCTCGTCAATTTTGGCCATCGGTTCCCTCCGAAGCGATGCTTCGTGTCGCCGCGACAAACCAGTCCGGTTCGCGGCTGCGGATCTCGGCCGCTGCGCGCTTGGCGACATTGCCGGTCTCGAACAGCCCGAAACATGTCGCGCCGGACCCCGACATGCGCGAAAAGCCCGACCCGGCTCTGTTCAGCAGCGAAAGCGCCCTGCCGATGGGTGGCTGTATCGCCTGCGCCGGTGCCCCAAGATCGTTGCGGGTGATCTCCAACCAGTTGCGGACACTGTGGAAGTCGAAGCTGCGAGGCATCGGCGGCAGTGGTTCGTTGTCGCGTTTCTCGAGTGCGTTGAACACGTCCTGCGTTGAGACGGCGACGCCGGGATTGACCAGCACCAAAGCCAGCGCGGGAAAATTCCGCAGCAACGACAGCTCGTCACCAACGCCGCGCGCGACCAGCGGTTTTGCCGCAAGGCACATCGGCACATCGGCACCGAGCGTGAGGCCAATCCGCGCCAGTTCGGCTTCGCTGATGTCGAGACCCCAGGTCTGGACAAGGCCGCGCAGCACCGCCGCCGCATCGCTCGAACCGCCGCCGACGCCGGAGGCGATCGGAAGGTTCTTTTCCAGCCGGATGGCAACCGGCGTGCTTTGCTTGCCGGCCTGCCGGCGCAGCGCCTCGCGCGCCTTCACCACCAGATTGCTGTCGTCGATAGGCACAGACGTCGCGTAGCGGCCCGACACGGCAAGTCGGTCGCTGTCGGCAGGCTCGATCTCGACCCTGTCACCGAAGCGGGTGAAAACGGCGAGACTTTCAAGCAGATGATAGCCGTCGGCACGCCTGCCGGTGACATGCAGCGCCAGATTTATCTTGGCAGGCGCAAGCCATGTCCGGGCTGCGGCATCCACAGTGTCGGCTGCAAGCGGGATGATGCTCAGTCCTTGGCCAGGCGGTATTCGCCGGTCTTCGGATCCTTGACCAGCGTGCCGTTGGTGCCGTTGGCGGCCTGCTTTTCGGTGCGCCGTACCTTGGCGGTCACACGCTCGGCTTCGCGGATGAAAGTTCGGTATCCGAAGTACCCGATGGCGGCGACGGCTGCGAAGAAAATGATCTGTGGCATCTCAAAACTCCTCCCTCGCAAGGCGGCAAAGGCGGCCGGGTCGGGTCAGACAGATTGTTATGCTAGACGCTTTCCCTGGTTTTTCAAAGCCCGAAGCGCGCCCACAATGCGCGTTCTTCCGCCGCATCGATCACGCCGCTTGCCGCGGCGGCAGCAATATCGGGCGCCGAAAAGTTCGAGCCGAACAGGCCGATGCGGCCGAAAAGGCCACGCGGCGCGGTGACCAGCCTGAGCTGGGTTTTCGCGCCGAAGCGGGTCTTCAGCACCGTGCGCATGTCGCTCAACGCATCGACGAGGCCAAGCTCCAGCCCTTTCTTGCCGGTCCAGAACAGGCCGGTGAACAGGTCCGGATCGTCCTTCAGCTTGCTGCCGCGACGCTCCTTGACCAGGTCGATGAATGTCTCGTGCACCTCGAGCTGCAGCGCCTTCAGGCGCTCGACGTCGTCCTTCTTCTCCGGCTTGAACGGGTCGAGCACCGCCTTGTTCTGGCCGGCGGTGTGGACGCGGCGCTCAACGCCGATCTTTTTCATCAGCTCGGGAAAACCGAACGAGGCCGAGACCACGCCGATCGAACCGACGATAGAGGATGGATCGGCAAAGATCTCGTCGCCGGCAACCGCGATCATGTAGCCGCCCGAGGCCGCCACGTCTTCGACGAAGACCAGCACCTTCTTGTTCTTCTCGACAGCGAGATCGCGGATGCGCTTGAAGATCAGCCGCGACTGCACCGGCGAACCGCCCGGCGAATTGATGGAGATGGCGACAGCCGGCGCGTCGAACAGGAATGCCTTTTCGATGAGAGCGGCCGTGGAGGCGAGCGACAGGGTCGGCCGGAATTGGCCGCCGCCGGCCATGATGGCGCCGTGCAGCCTGATGACCGGAATGGTGACGACATTGGAGCGCCAGGATTTCGGCAGCAGGCGGTTGAAAAGGCGTTTCACGATGTGGCTGTCTCCAGTGGCTTCAACGCATGTAGGGATTTGCTGGCCAACGGCAATGCCGCGGTTTTGGGGCGAATGCATGTCGCGTGCAGTAGCTCGCGACACGCCGGCAGCCCAAAATCAATCGCCGAACAGCGACGCCAGTCCGTTGTTGATCATCTCGGTCCTTTCCGACGGGCCGTCGCCCGTCTCGGCGTGCAGCATCAGCGGCGGGCGGATCGACAATTTTCCACGCGCGCCGAGCGCCGCCCGCACGACAATGCGGATTGCGGCTGCTTGCGGGCGTGGATGGACGGCCAGCATCTCGGCGTCGCCGAAGCGGCCGGACAAGGCATCGAGGAGATCGCGGAGCTGTTCAGGCCGCGCGATGACGGCCAGGCCGCCGCGCGGCTTGGCGACGGCGGCCGCACTTCGGATCCAGCTTTCGAACAACCCGTCTTCCATGACATGCGCTTGCCGGCGCAGCGGGTCAGGTGTGGCGCGGTCCTCGGTGGCGTTGAAGGGCGGGTTCATGATGACGAAGTCGAAGGAATTATCGGCAAGGCCGGCCTGCGTGCGCGCCCGGCCCGACAGTGTAACGTCGGCTTTCAGCACCGAAGCGCGGTTGCCGAGATGCGCATTGCCGGGATGGGCGAGTGTGGTTGCCGCGAAACCCGCCATCTCGGTCGAGCGTTCGACAAGCACGACCTGCGCCTCTGGGCAGCGCGACAGCACCGCCAGGCCCGCCGCTCCCGCGCCGGCGCCGAAATCGGCAAGCCGCCCGGCAAAGGTTGACGGTACAGCTGCTGCCAGCATCATGGCGTCCATGCCGGCGCGGTGGCCGGTCGTGGGCTGCACCAGCCAGAAGCGGCCGCGATGGAAGGCATCGACCGTGTGGGCCGGCGTATCGGTGACAGAGGCGGCGCCGGGCACGGCCATTATTTTCGGCGGATTTCGTTGGCAATCCCGGCGTCGGTCAGGATGCGCCGCGCCTGATCGGCCTGGTCGGCATCGACCATAACGCGCTTTTGCAAAAGACCGATCGACCCTTCGAGAATACTCATATTCTGGTCGGCGACGAAAAAGACGATGCCGGCATCGCGCATCAGCGATTCGACAAAAGAGATGATCACGGCATCGTTGGTGCGGATGAGTTCTATCATCGGACGAAGTTCGCAGGTTGTATCGTTGATGTAAACGCTGGAGCATGGTGCCGAAAAGCGTGGAGCGGCTCTAAGGGCTGACATGCCGTCACCAAAGCCGCGCCAATTCGCCTCTTGCCGTGCCCGTATGTGCCGCCCTAGAGTCTGTGGCGGGACCAGGGTGCCGTCGCACGCGTGATCAAGACGGGAGTGTTTGTTGGTGGGTGTCGTTCTCAACATCGAAAACGGGAAGCGGGAACCTGCTTCCATCAAGGATCTCATCGACCTGACATCCGCCGATATGGGCCGCGTCAACGAGTTGATCCTGTCCAAGGCCGGCTCCGACGTCGAGATGATCCCGGAGGTCGCCAACCATCTGATCTCGTCGGGCGGCAAGAGGCTCAGGCCAATGCTGACGCTCGCCGCCGCCCAGATGTTCGGCTATTCCGGCGAGGGTCACGTCAAGCTCGCCACCTCGGTTGAATTCATGCACACCGCCACGCTGCTCCACGACGATGTCGTCGACGAGAGCGGCATGCGCCGCGGCAAGAAGACGGCGCGCATGATCTGGGGCAACCAGGCGAGTGTGCTGGTCGGCGATTTCCTGCTCGGCCAGGCTTTTCGCATGATGGTCGATGTCGGCTCGCTGGAAGCGCTGGACATCCTGTCCAGCGCCGCCTCGATCATCGCGGAGGGCGAGGTGATGCAGCTTGCCGCCGCCAAGAACCTGGACACCACCGAGGACGAGCATTTCGCCGTCATCAAGGCCAAGACCGCGGCACTGTTTTCCGCCGCCGCCGAGGTTGGGCCGGTCATCGCGCTGGCGACGCGCAACGATCGCGCCGCATTGCGCTCCTACGGCATGAATCTCGGCCTTGCCTTCCAGCTCATCGACGACGCGCTGGATTATGGCGGCTCCAGCCAGGAGCTGGGAAAAAATGTCGGCGATGATTTCCGCGAGGGCAAGGTGACGCTGCCGGTCATCCTCGCCTACCGACGCGGCACCAAGGCCGAACGCACCTTCTGGAAACGCGCCATCGAGGACAATGTCACCGACGATGCCGGGCTGGAAAAGGCGATCGGCCTGATGACCCGCCATGGCGCCATTGCCGACACCATCGGCCGCGCCCGCCATTTCGGCGAGATCGCCCGCGACGCGCTGGCGCCGCTGGAAGCGACGCCGCAGAAATCGGCGCTGATCGACGTCATCGATTTCTGCATCAGCCGGGTGAACTGACCGTCGAGCGCGTTTGCCGCGAAATCGCACAGCGGCCGGCTCGACAAAGCGGCGCGCGTCAAATTATCTATAAAACATGGCAAAGACCGCAGACGACACTATCGCCGTGCGCATCAGCAAGGTGCTGGCCGACCGCATCATATCCGGCGCGATCGAACCGGGGGCTCGGCTGCGGCAGGATCATATCGCCGAGGAGTTCCAGACCAGCCATGTCCCGGTGCGCGAGGCCTTCCGGCGTCTTGAGGCACAAGGGCTGGCGATCGGCGAGCCCAGGCGAGGCGTGCGCGTTGCCGCTTTCGATCTCGGCGAGGTCAGGGAAGTTGCCGAAATGCGGGCGGCACTTGAAGTTCTGGCGCTCCGCCATGCCGCGCCGCATCTGACGGCGGCCATTCTCAACCTTGCCGAGGAAGCCACCAAGGCCGGCGACAAATCCCGCGATGTCCGCTCCTGGGAGGAGGCCAACCGCACCTTCCACCGGCTTATCCTGGCGCCTTGCGGCATGCCGCGGCTCATCGCCACCATCGACGATTTGCATGCGGCAAGCGCGCGCTTCCTGTTCGCCGCCTGGCGCTCGGAATGGGAAATCCGCACCGACCAGGACCACCGCGCGATCCTGAGCGCGCTTAGGCAAGGCAACATCGAATCGGCCGCCGCCACTCTTGGCCGGCATGTGCAGTGGATCGGCCAGAAACCGGTCAAGACCGCCTCCGGCAAGATGCGCGAGGCGTTTGCCATCGTTGGCTAGCCGCGCGAGACGTGGACCTACGATCATCGCTATTTCGGTCCGCTCCAAGCCTTTTTCAGGGCGAGGGGTTGCCATCTCTGCGCAAATATGGATTCGATAATAGATCGAACATCAAAATTATCTATAATTTGCAATCAACCAGGGAAGCCGCCATGACCGACATCGCCTTTTCGCCCTCCAAGCCATCCTTCAGCCCGTTGCGCCTGCAGACCCGCTCGCTTGGCTGGCAGGTCGGAGCCGTCGTCCTGGGCACGCTGTTTCTGGCGCTGTCGTCCTACATCGAAGTGCCGATGGTGCCGGTGCCGGTAACCATGCAGACCTTCGCGGTGACGCTGATCGGCGCGCTCTATGGCTGGCGGCTCGGCGCCATCACCATCGCCGCGTGGCTCGTCGAGGGCGCCGTGGGCTTCCCGGTGCTAGCGGGCGGCGCCGCCGGCATCCAGCACTTTGCTGGGCCAACCGCCGGCTACCTCTTCGCCTTCCCGCTTGTCGGCGCGCTTGTCGGCTGGCTGGCCGAGCGCGGCTGGAACGGCAACCGGGTAATGATGGCCTTCGCCGCCATGATCCTCGGCAACCTTGCCTGCCTGGTTCTCGGCACCGCCTGGCTCGCCGTCATGATCGGCCTCGAACAGGCCATCACCTTCGGCTTTCTGCCCTTCGTCGTCGGCGGCTTGCTGAAGTCGGCGCTCGGCGCCGCGACACTCAAGCTGCTTTCGGGCAACAAGGCGGATCCGGCCGCAACCGCGTCCTGAGACCCGATGACCGTCAGGCTGCGCTCCCATCATCTGCTTTGTCTGCTGACCTATGTCGGCAAAGGGTACAGCGCAGCCTTCGTCGCCAATTATGACGCGGTCGCGAAACGTCTTGGCCGGGGCGAGGATGTTCTGATCGTCTCAGGCCCGGACGACATCTGCCAGCCGATGCTCGGGGAGGCCGAGTCCCATTGTTTGGGCGAAAGCGCCGCCGGCCGGGACGAACTGGCGGCACGCGATGTCGGCAAACTGCTGGCCCGGCCGATCCAGCCCGGTTCCCGCTTCAGCCTCGACGCGGCAACGTTGGCCAGCCTGCGCGCGGCCTTTTCAGCCGGTGTGACGCGTCAGGCCTGCCAAGGTTGCGAGTGGGCAGGCCTGTGCACCACTGTCGCAACAGACGGATATCGCGATGTCAGGCTGTAGCTCCCAAGCCTGATCTGCTATTATCCCGAACCGACAGTGTGTGCGTTGCCATGGTTTGTTAATCGGGTGACCCGATTGTGAATTCGGCCCGGATTGAAGCCTGACCCCAAAAAGGCCATGCTTTGTCCGGAAACATCGAGTCTATGGCGGTCCCGCCTATGTGCGGGTTGTGTCTGGCTGAAAGGGATACGATGCGGCAAGGACGTGCGCGCTGGCTCGCGGGGCTGGCAATTGTGGCAGGGATGGCGATTTCTCCGCTGCCCGCCTACGCCAAGGAATCGGCCGACCCGGTCAAGATCACCTCCTTCTCGGGCGCCTATCTCGCCGCCCGGATCGCCGAAGGCGACAACGACCTCGACAATGCCATCGCCTATTACAAGCAGGCGCTGGCGTTCAATCCCGGCGACACCTCGCTGCAGCAAAGCCTGATGCTGTCGTTGATCGCGCAGGGGCGCTTCGAGGAATCGCTTGTCTATGCCGACAAGCTCAAGGAAGTTCCCGATGTCGAGCGCTTCTCGCGGCTGGCGCTGGCGGTTGATTCTTTCCACAAGAAGGATTTCACCAAGGCGCAGTACTGGCTGAAGCTGTCGCTCGAATCCGATCTCGATCGCCTGATTTCCGGCGTCATGTCCGGCTGGGCACAAGAGGGTGCGGGCGACCCAACCGGGGCGATGGCCTCCATCGACAAACTGCAGGGGCCGGACTGGTTCGGCCTGTTCAAGTCCTTCCACCGCGCGCTGATCGCCGATGCCGCAGGCATGTCGGACAAGGCCGATGCGCTCTACGACGCGACCCTGACCGACACCACGGCCGGCGGTGCCGCGCCCGAGACATGGATGCGCAGCGCCCAAGCCTATGCCTCTTTCCTGGCGCGCAAGGGCGACAAGAACAAGGCGCTCTACGTGCTCGACAAGGCCGAGGCCTTCGCGCCCGGCAAGCTCGACATCCAGGCGCTTCGCGACAAGATCAGCAAGGGCGACAAGATCGAGCCCTTTGTCTCCAGCCCGTCGGAAGGCGCGTCCGAAATCCTGCTTGACCTCGCCATCGCGCTCAATCGCGGCGGCGGCGAGCCGTTCGTGCGCCTCTATCTGCAATATGCGCTGGCGCTGAAGCCCGACAGCGACGCCGCTTTGGTGCAGCTTGCCGCCGTTGCGGAGCAGCTGAAGGACGGCGAAGGCGCCATTGCGCTCTATCGCCGCATTCCAGCCTCCTCGCCGCTGAAGGAGCTTTCCGACCTGCAGCTCGGCCTCAACCTTGCCGATCTCAACCGTCACGATGAGGCGATCACCCATCTGAAGGCCTTCGTCGACGCCCACCCAGACGACATGCGCGCCTATCTGGCGCTGGGCGGGGTCTATGCCTCGAAGGAGGATTTCCGCTCCGCCGCCAACCTCTACGACAAGGCGGTCGCGGCGCTGAAGACGCCGACCAATGCCAACTGGAACATCTATTACCAGCGCGGCATCGCCTATGAGCGGCTGAAGGAATGGCCGAAGGCCGAGCCGAACTTCCGCAAGGCGCTGGAACTGTTCCCCGACCAGCCGCAGGTGCTGAACTATCTCGGCTATTCCTGGGTCGACATGAACATGAACCTCAAGGAAGGTCTGGCGATGATCCAGAAGGCCGTCGACCTGCGGCCGAGCGATGGCTACATCGTCGATTCGCTGGGCTGGGCCTATTTCCGCATGGGCCGGTTCGACGACGCCGTGCGCGAAATGGAGCGCGCCGTGTCGCTGAAGCCGGAAGATCCGGTGCTCAACGACCATCTCGGCGATGCCTACTGGCGCGTCGGCCGCAAGCTCGAAGCCACCTTCCAGTGGAACCAGGCGCGCGACCTGAAGCCCGATCCCGATGTGCTGGCCACCTTGCAGCAGAAGCTGATGAAAGGCCTGCCGCCGATCGAATCCAACACCGCGCAGGAAACCCCAAAGGTCAAGCCTGTCGTGCCCGCACCGAAAGGGTGAAACGGCCATACGTCTGATGAAACGGGGCTCGCTGAGCCCCGTTTTCGTTTCAGAACAGCATCAAAAGAGCTTTCGGTAGACGACAAACCCCGAGCGCTCGCCGATCTTGTCGTAAAGCTTCATCGCCGTGTGGTTGGTCTCATGCGTCAGCCAGTAGACGCGGCCCGCCCCGGCAGCTTGCGCACGCTCATAGACGCCTTCGATCAGCGCCCGGCCGACGCCTTTGCCGCGCGACGCCTCATTGGTGAAAAGGTCCTGCAGATAGCAGTTCGGCGAAATCGCCGTCGTGGTGCGGTGGTAGAGAAAATGGACAAGGCCGAGAAGCTTGCCTTCGCTCTCGGCCACCAGCGCATGCATCGGCTCGTAGACATCGAAGAAGCGCGACCAGGTCATTGCGGTGATCTCGCCTGCAAGGGCCGTTGGGCCGGAGCGCTCGTAAAACGCATTGTAGCCGTTCCACAGCGGCAGCCATTGCTCGTAATCTTGCCGGGCGATGGGGCGCACGATGGACTGGGCGGGCATGGCGGAACCTTTGTCGTTGGAACTTGCCCGAGCAAATGGCGCTCAGCGCCGTCCGGCAATGGGCCAGCCGGAAGCAAAGCGTTCAACCTCTGAAGGCACAGTGCGGCAGGCGCTGCCTTGACGCTTGCCGGCCCGGCAACTAGGGAATGGCTTCATTTTTGCGCTTCCGAGGCCGCCGTGTCGACAGACCATATGCATCCCAGCCGTTCGTTCCAGGGGCTGATCCTGACCCTGCACAATTACTGGGCCGCCTATGGCTGCGTGATTTTGCAGCCCTACGACATGGAAGTCGGCGCCGGCACCTTTCATCCGGCGACCACGCTGCGCGCGCTTGGCCCCAGGGGTTGGAACGCCGCTTATGTGCAGCCCTCGCGCCGGCCGAAAGACGGCCGCTATGGCGAAAACCCCAACCGGCTGCAGCATTATTACCAGTACCAGGTGATCCTGAAGCCCAATCCGTCGAACCTGCAGGAGCTCTATCTCGGCTCGCTCAAGGCGATCGGCGTCGATCCGCTGCTGCATGATATCCGCTTCGTCGAGGACGACTGGGCAAGCCCGACGCTGGGCGCCTGGGGGCTCGGCTGGGAGTGCTGGTGCGACGGCATGGAAGTGTCGCAGTTCACCTATTTCCAGCAGGTCTGCGGCATCGAATGCGCGCCGGTGGCGGGAGAACTGACCTACGGCCTGGAGCGGCTGGCCATGTATGTGCAGGGCGTCGACAATGTCTACGACTTGAACTTCAACGGCCGCGAAGGCGCCGAAAAGGTTACCTATGGCGAGGTCTTCCTGCAGGCCGAGCAGGAATATTCCAGGCACAATTTCGAATATGCCAACACCGCCATGCTGCTGAGGCACTTTGAAGATGCCGAAGCCGAATGCAAGGCGCTGCTCGCGGCCGGCGCCCCAGCCTCGAACGACAATCTGCCGATGCACCGCATGGTCTTCCCGGCCTATGACCAGTGCATCAAGGCAAGCCACGTCTTCAACCTGCTCGATGCGCGCGGCGTGATTTCCGTCACCGAGCGGCAGAGCTACATCCTGCGCGTGCGCAATCTGGCGAAAGCCTGCGGCGAGGCGTTCCTGATGACCCAGGCCGGCGGACTGGCGGCCTGACCTGACCGATAAGGTGCTGGCCGCTTGAGCGTCGGCCTTTGCGCGTCTAGCTTGTGCAGGGCGCGGATGAGGAGCGGGCTGACGTGAGCATCTTCAAGGACTTCTCGGCAAGCACCGCTTGGGTGATCCGCATCTTGTGGGTCCTCATAGCGGTCGATGTCATCGCTGTCGTGTCCGGCTATTTCGAGTTCCAGCTTCTGGTCGACATCGGCAGCGGAACTGGAAGCCTGGGTTACGACGTTTCGGCGGCCGCCGATTCGAGCGACAACAGGCAGAGGATTGTCGGCATCATCCAGGTCATTCTCTGGCTGGTGGCGGGAATAAGCATTCTTGCCTGGATAAGGCTGGCCAACAAGAACGCCAGGGCGCTTGGCGCCACGGATATGGAGTTCACGCCCAATTGGGCGATCGGCTGGTATTTCATCCCCGTCGCCAATCTCTGGAAGCCGTATCAGGCGATGGCTGAGATCTGGCGGGCGAGCGGCGGATCGAAAAGCTGGAAGACAGAGTCGGCGCCGGGCATATTGACGATCTGGTGGTTAGTCTGGCTCGCCTCAAACATTTTCGACCGGGTCGCATTTCGGCTCACCATGAAAGCAGAGCAAATCCCGGAACTGCAGAATGCAAGTCTGGCGATGATGGCTTCCGATGTCGTCAGCGTGTTCTTGAGCCTGGCCTTTCTGGAGGTCGTCAAGGATATTTCGCGACGGCAGACGGTCCAGCCGGCGGCAGCAATGGAGAAGATCTCGGAGCAGCCGGATCCCGCCTAGGCGGAAAGGGAAACGGTGTAGATTACGTCAGGCGTGCTCTGGCCGCTCGCCCCAGCCATCGTGCGCATTGCCTGACGCACGCCCGGCATCGAGAAGGCGCCATGCACCTGCGCGGCGAAACAGGCGCTGAGTGCGAGTATCTGGAGAAGTCTCGATGCCGTTTTCATGGTCGTTCAGCCAATAGTTCCCTGCCTGAGCGTTGGTCGCTTCAGCGCTGCGTTTGGTTCATGGAAATCTTTGATCCAAGGACGGGTGGGGTCCGCTCGTCCCGACAGGGCGGTCAAAATTTCTGGAAAGGGTGACAGCGGCCAGCCGAGTTGCTATGCCCCGCGCGGACCATTCTCCCGCACGAGCCGAACCTATGCCTGACCTGCTACTAGAACTTCGCTCCGAGGAAATCCCCGCCCAGCCGTGCGACCGCAGCGCCGGAGGCGCGAGGACGCGCAAACAGAAAAACGGCATGCGGGTGGAGAAGCTCTGATGCCGGATTTGCTGCTGGAACTTCGCTCCGAGGAAATACCGGCCCGCATGCAGCGCAAGGCGGCGGGCGATCTCAGGAAGATGCTGACCGACGGTCTGGTCGAGGCGGGTCTGACCTATGAGGCCGCGCGCGAATACTGGACGCCGCGGCGCCTGGCGCTCGACGTCAGGGGCCTGACCGCGCGCTCGAAGGACATCCACGAGGAGATCAAGGGGCCGTCGACGACGGCGCCGGAACAGGCTGTGCAGGGTTTTCTGCGCAAGGCAGGCCTTGCCTCGGTTACCGAGGCGCATGTCCATTCCGACCCGAAGAAGGGCGATTTCTACGTCGCCCATATTTCGAAGCCGGGCAGGGCGGCGGAAGCAATCATCGCCGAGCTGGTGCCGGCAATCATCCGCAGCTTCCCGTGGCCGACATCGATGCGCTGGGGGCCGGCTTCGGCCAAGCCCGGCTCGCTGCGCTGGGTGCGGCCGCTGCAGACGATCCTGTGCACCTTCGGCCCCGAGACCGAGGAGCCGGTGGTGGTCGATTTCGAGATCGACGGCATTCGCTCCGGCAACGTCACCTACGGCCATCGTTTTATGGCGCCCGGCGAAATCACGGTGCGCCGCTTCGACGATTACGTGACCAAGCTGGAAGCGGCCAAGGTCGTGCTCGATGGCGACCGGCGCAAGGAGATCATCCTGGCCGATGCCCGCAACCTTGCCTTCGCCAACGGGCTCGATCTGGTCGAGGACGAAGGGCTGCTGGAAGAAGTGTCGGGCCTTGTCGAATGGCCAGTGGTGCTGATGGGCGAATTCGAGCAGGCCTTTCTTGCCATACCGGCCGAAGTGGTCCGGCTGACCATTCGCGCCAACCAGAAATGTTTTGTCACCCGGCCACAGGGCGACGGCGAAAACCTATCCAACCGCTTCATCCTCACCGCCAACATCGAGGCCAGCGACGGCGGCAAGGAAATCGCGCACGGCAACGGCAAGGTGGTGCGCGCGCGCCTCTCGGATGCTCTGTACTTCTGGAGGACCGACCAGGGCGATCTGCCCGATCTGGAGCAGCTCGAGGCATCGGCGAGAAAGTTCGGGCTCGATCTGAAAAAGCCGCTCGACCAGCGCATGGCCCGGCTCGACCATCTCAATGTCACCTTTCACGCCAAGCTCGGCACGCAGGGCGAGCGGGTGGAACGGATCAAGCGGCTGGCGCAACAGATTGCCGACAGCCTGTCGAAGCAGCCGAAATTCTTCGACGGCAAGCTTCTGTCGGCCGACGACCTCAACGCCGAGCAGAAATACCTGCGCGAGCGCGCCGGGCGTGCCTCTGTGCTGGCGAAGGCTGATCTGACCACCGAAGCAGTGGGTGAGTTTCCCGAACTGCAAGGCGCCATGGGCCGCAAGTATGCGCTGCTGCAGGGCGAGCATCCGTCCGTCGCCGCAGCCATCGAGGAACACTACAAACCGCAGGGCCCATCCGACCGTGTGCCGACCGATCCCGTGTCGATTGCCGTAGCGCTGGCCGACAAGCTTGATACGCTGGTCGGCTTCTGGGCAATAGATGAAAAGCCGACCGGTTCGAAGGATCCCTATGCGCTGCGCCGGGCCGCACTTGGCGTGGTGAGAATCATCCTGGAAAACAAGCTCAAGCTTTCGCTTGGCACCGCCATTGCGGCGGCAGTCTCCTCCGCACTCGCCGCATATGAACAGCAGGGCGAAGGGGTGGAGAGCCGCGGTGTTGTCGCGATGCTCGACTCCCGTATCCGTGACTACAAGGGAACAAGTCAGCTGTTGTCGGAAGCAAGCTTGATTTCCGACTTGCTGAAGGGTGGGCTGGCCGACGCACGTTCACGGACCTTTGGCTCTGCCGACCAGGAACGAGAGTTCTTCGACGGTCAGCGCATGATGGAATTGGAGGCGTCGCTGTCGCCATTTATTGCTGACCTCCTCGCCTTCTTCCACGACCGCCTGAAAGTCTATCTGCGCGATCAGGGCGCCCGCCACGATCTCATTGACGCTGTGATAACGCCGCAGTCGGACGACCTCCTTCAGATCGTGCGCCGCGTCGAAGCGCTCGGCTCCTTCCTCGACACCGAGGACGGCAAGAATTTGCTCGCCGGCACCAAGCGGGCGGCCAACATTTTGGCCGCCGAGGAGAAGAAGAAAACGGCCATCGCCGCGACTGTTGAGCCGGCGCTGTTTCGCGAGGAGGCCGAGAAGTCGCTGTTTGCCGCGGTGAATCAGGCCGAGAAGCAAGCCGGCGAAGCGATTCAAAAGGAAGACTTTTCCGCCGCCATGCTGGCGCTTAGCGTGTTGCGTGAACCCGTTGATTCATTCTTTGAGCGCGTTCTCGTGAATGATGAGGACCAGGCCGTGCGCGCCAACCGTCTGGCGCTGCTCGCCCGCATCCGCGCAGCCACCGATCAGGTCGCGGATTTTTCCAAGATAGCTGGCTAAGGGGCGGGGAAAAGCCCAGAAAATTTTCTCCGCCGCCAGCGGTTCGAGCCGGCTTACAGTCATATGGCGATGATCTCTCCGTGGCAAAAAGGACATGTTCCCAACCCCCACGGAGGCTTCCATGAATTCCGCTCACGACATCGAAGTGACAGAAGAAACCTTAGGCACTCCCGAGGCGCTCGAATCCGCTTCTGAAAATAGTCTCGACCATGCCGCCGCCGCGGCGGTCGAGGCCGCTGACCTGTCGGACGACGAGGAAGGCGATGACGAAGACAGCGACGAATTGGGCGAGGAAGAAGGTACCGAATCCACCGCTTCTTCGGACGACGATGAGGACGAGGAAGACGACGAAGACGAAGGTGAAGACGACGACAGCGTGAAGGCCGAAGCCGGCGGCGCTGACCAAACCGAGGAATCCGACTACGAGGACAACGACGACAAAAAAGAGTCCGAAGACGAGTCGGACGACGACAAGGAAGAAGCGGCCTGAGCTTTCAGGCGACTGACATCAACGAGAAGGGCGGCGTTCACACGCCGCCCTTTCTTGTCTGGAACTGACTCCGTCAGTCCTCCCGAGGTTGACGAAGTCAATCCTCCAAAATGCTCACATGCACGCTGTCTGAATAGACGTCGACCTGGATCAGCGGCTCGCCATTGACGATGGCGTTCCGTGTCGAGGAACTCATGGCGCCGCCGCGCTTCAGCATGCGCTCCAGATACGCGCGGTCGTCGTTGCCGCGGAACCAGTCGTCGCCCTGGTCGTCGGCGTCGCGGCGGTGGAATTTGTGCCAGTTGGCGCGGTCCTGCCGCACCATCTGCGCCGCGCTGCTCAGCTCGTAGCCGTCGCTGGCATGGTGGTCGCGATCCGAAATGCGCGCGACGTAGGACCCCAGCATGTCGTCACCGGCCTGCGCGCTGCCAACGCCCAGAAATGACGCCAGCAACAGGCCGGCAACAGTCAATGATTTCGTCATGTTCATGATAACCCCTCGCTCTCCTAGAACCCGGCGCGCTCATGCCAAACCCGATGGGCGAAATTGGGGCCGTCGCCGACAAGACGATCGTGCGCCGAGGCGCCGATCGACGTCAAGCTGAATGGACTGGCCGACTGTCTTGGCTGAATGGCCTACTCGGCCTTGCCGACGCCCTGGCTCGGCTGCTGCGGCGTTGCCGCTGCCTGCGGCGCAGCAGCCGGCTGCGACTCGGGCTTGCCATTCGACGCCGTAGCAGTTCCGGCCGGTGCGGTCTCTGCTCCAGGCTTCGTCTCCGCTGCCGGTGCTGCTGCAGCGTTCGCCTTGGCGGGAGCCGGCGCGGCGAAGGCGCCGCCGACGATGCCGCCGCGAATGATCATCGGGCCCTGGCCATGCCTGGGCTTCTCGGGGATCGCCGCGACCTTTTCATAAGTCACGTCGGGCTGGGCATCGCCGAGCGCCACGATCGATGGCGACGACGCGAGCTTGACCGATTGGGGTCCGCCGACTTTGATGACCGATGGCGTCGAGGTCGAGACGCCGAGAAAGACGATCGACGAGGCCTGTGCCCCACCGGTCACCGCCGCCAGGGCCAAACCAAGCGCTGCAAGCATACGCATCGACATCGAAACCATCCCCTTGCCCAACAAGCCGCCAGCCTTGATCCAGAAAGCCTTAACCCCAGTGGATTGATGCCGGCTTGCGGAGAAACATAGCATTTTAGGCATTGATAATTCACCAACGCCGGCTTGCCCGAAAATCGCTGCCGTACTAGGTCCGGCGCCTGTGAGGTGATGCGAGTGGCTGAGATACTACCCGTCGGCGAAGCGATGGAGCGGGCGCTGGCGCTGCTTGAGGGCGGCGACGTCGTCGCCATCCCGACGGAGACTGTCTACGGACTGGCCGGCGACGCCACCAATGGCGTCGGCGTCGCCCGCATCTTCGAAGCCAAGGGCCGGCCGCGCTTCAACCCGCTGATCGCCCATGTCGCCGATCTGGCGATGGCCGAGCGCATTGCGACCTTCGACCCGCTGTCGGAACGATTGGCCCAGGCGTTCTGGCCGGGGCCGCTGACGCTGGTGCTGCCGCAGCAAGCCGGCAACGGCATCCATCCGCTGGTCACGGCGGGGCTGGATACGATCGCGCTGCGCATGCCAAGAGGGTTCGGCGGCGAGCTGATCGCCAGGCTCGGCCGGCCACTGGCCGCGCCCAGCGCGAACTCTTCGGGCAGGATCAGCGCCACGACGGCGCAAGCCGTGGCGGCCGATCTCGGCGCCAAGATCCGGCTGGTGGTCGATGGTGGCGCGACCCCGGTCGGGCTGGAATCGACTATTCTCAAGGTTGAAGGCGACACTGTGCGGCTGCTGAGGCCGGGGGGCATAGCCGCGGCCGAGATCGAGGCGGCCGTCGGCACCAAGTTGCTGCGCGGCGCGACGACCGGGATTGAGGCGCCAGGCATGCTGGCGTCGCACTATGCGCCGGGCGCATCGGTGCGGCTCAATGCGCAAAGTGTGGCCAAAGGAGAGGCCTTGCTGGCCTTTGGCGGTGACCGCGCCGACGGCTGGCAAGCGGCTGTCGCCTTGCGCAACCTGTCCGCGTCAGGCGACCTGCGCGAAGCGGCAAGCAATCTCTTCGACTATCTGCAGGAGCTCGACCGCAGCGGCGCGGCGACGATCGCCGTCGAGCCGATCCCGTTCGAAGGCCTGGGCGAGGCGATCAACGATCGGCTCTTTCGCGCCGCCGCCCCACGTGACAAGCTCGACTGAGCGCCATAGTTTCTGCCCATGAACGACCAGCCCTTCGATCTCGATCCCGCCCTCATCGACCGCTTCGCCGCAATCGTCGGCGACAAATATGCGCTGCGCGGCCAGGCCGATATCGCGCCTTACCTCATCGAGCGGCGCGGGCTGTGGCACGGCAGGACAGGGCTGGTGCTGCGTCCCGGCAGCGTCGACGAGGTCAGCCAAATCATGCGGCTGGCGAGCGAGACCGGAACGCCGGTCGTGCCGCAGAGCGGCAACACCGGGCTGGTCGGCGCGCAGGTGCCGGATGCCTCCGGCCACGAGATCGTGCTGTCGCTGTCGCGGCTGAACCGTATCCGCGAGATCGACGTCTTCTCCAACACGGTGACCGTCGAGGCCGGCGTCATCCTGCAGACGCTGCAGGAAGCGGCGGATGCCGCCGACCGGCTCTTTCCGCTGTCGCTTGCCGCGCAAGGATCCTGCCAGATCGGCGGCAATCTGTCGTCCAATGCGGGCGGCACGGGCGTGCTTGCCTATGGCAATGCGCGCGAACTTTGCCTCGGTGTCGAAGTGGTGCTGCCGACCGGCGAGGTGTTCGACGATCTGCGCAAACTGAAGAAGGACAACACCGGCTACGATCTGAAGAACCTGTTTGTCGGCGCCGAAGGCACGCTCGGCATCATCACCGCCGCGGTGCTGAAACTGTTTCCCAAGCCCAAGGGGCGCGAAGTCGCCTTTGCCGGCCTGTCGTCGCCGGAAGCAGCCCTTTCGCTGTTCAGCCTGGCGATGGACCGGGCAGGGGCGGCACTCACTGCGTTCGAACTGATCGGCCAGCGTCCTTATGATTTCACGCTGCGCCACGCGCAGGGCGTCACCCGGCCGCTGGCTGAGGACTGGCCCTGGTATGTGCTGATGCAGGTGTCATCCGGCCGTTCGGCCGAGGACGCCAGAGGGCTGATCGAGGAGGTGCTGTCGGAAGGCCTCGAGCAAGGCATTGTCGGCGATGCGGTGATCGCGGCAAGCCTGGCGCAGGGCGACGCGTTCTGGAATTTCCGCGAGGTGCTGCCGGATTCGCAGAAGCCCGAAGGCGCCTCGATCAAGCACGATATTTCGGTGCCGGTGGCATCCATCCCGGCGTTCATCGCCAAGGCTGCGGGGGCTGTCGCCTCGGTCAGTCCGCAAGCACGCGTCGTCTGCTTCGGCCACATGGGCGACGGCAATCTCCACTACAACATCTCCCGGCCGCAGGGTGGTGACGACGAAGCGTTTCTCGGCCTCTACCACGCCATGAATCATGCCGTGCACGATGTCGTGCGCTCCTTCCATGGCTCGATCTCGGCCGAACACGGCATCGGCCAATTGAAGCGTGATGAACTGATCGCGACTGCGCCGCCAATGGCGATCGAGCTGATGCGCCGGGTGAAGGCGGCCTTCGACCCGGCCGGCATCATGAATCCCGGTAAGGTTATCTAATCCTTTCAACATCTTGTGGCTGGTCTCATTCCGATAACCATCCACCGAGATCAGCAAAATTTAACCGACTTTCTTAAGCGCGCAGGTAAGAAGCCCGCGCTACTGTTTCGCCATAACGAGGCTGGGAAAACTGGCCCGGTGGGATCCGTGAAAGCGGCTCTCAGGAGAGACACAGGAAGGCAGTAGATGAACAGTGTACTGAAGCCCGTCTGGGCTGGGCGCAACATGCGTCTTGACCCATTCCGCCTGCCGCAAGTGGTAAGCTATGCCACGCGCGACGACTATGGCGACGTTACCTTCACCATCGACCAGCGTGGCGCCGTCATTCGCCGCACGCTCGAGATGAGCGGCCTGCCGGCGATCATCGCGCTGCCCGCCAATGCGTTTCGCGGCGTCGCCGCCCGCGCGATGGAGGATCCGGAAGGCAATGTCACGGTAACCCTGGAACTCCTGCACAATGACCCGATGCTGTCGGTGCCGTTGCTGGTGGCCGACGATCTCGACGACGTCGCCGCCGACTGGCGCGCCTGGGCCGATGCCTACCGGCTGCAGATGCTTTTGATCGAATCCGACGGTATTGCCCGCACACTCGAAGAATCGCTGGGCGCCGCCATCAAGGCGCTGCCGGCCAAGGATCGCCGCAAGGGCCGGGTTTCGACCACGCGCCGTCCGCGTTTCCTCGTCCGCCGCCGGGCCGGCGATCTCGGCTTGAGGCTGGTCGTCGACGGCGAAGAGATTATTTCGAGAGAGTGAGAAGCAGTCCTTTTCCTTCCCCCCTTGTGGGAGAAGGTGGATCGGCGCGCAGCGCCGAGACGGATGAGGGGTGTTCCAGCGGAGTGAGGCGTTAGCGTTCCTTGGAACACCCCTCATCCGTCGCCTTCGGCGACACCTTCTGCCACAAGGGGAGAAGGGAAAAGCTGACCTACACCAGCGGCTTCAGCGCCACCCAGAGCGCGCCGCCGATCAAGCCGAGGAAGATCAGCCAGCCGACCTGGTTGTTCGATTTGAACAGCCGCAGGCATTGATCGGGATCGTCGATATCCAGAACTGCTATCTGCCGCGCCATATGCGCACCGGCGGCGATCAGCCCGGCCAGCGCCACCACCGGCGCCTGCGCCGAGGCGAAGGCGATGGCAAAGCACACCAGCGTGCCGCCATAGAGCCCGACCAGCCAGGTCTTGGTGTTGTCGCCGAACAGCCGCGCCGTCGAGCGCACGCCGACAATGGCGTCGTCTTCCTTGTCCTGATGCGCGTAGATGGTGTCGTAGCCGATCACCCACAGGATCGAGCCGATATAGAGCATGATGGCCGGGCCATCGAGATCGCCGAACTCGACCGCCCAGCCCATCAGCGCGCCCCAGGAGAAGGCGAGCCCAAGCACGAATTGCGGCCAGTTGGTGAAGCGCTTCATGAAGGGGTAGACGGCTACGATCAGCAGAGAGACAATGCCGAGCGGAATGGCGAAGTCGTTGAACTGCAACAGCACGACGAGGCCCAGCAGCGCCTGGATGACCAGGAACGCCCAGGCCTGGCGGCGGGTCACCTTGCCGGCCGGCAGCGGTCGCGAACGCGTGCGCTCGACCTTGTTGTCGATGTCCTGGTCGACAATGTCGTTGTAGGTGCAACCGGCGCCGCGCATGGCGACGGCGCCGACAAAGAACAGGAACAGATACCAGGGCGACGGCAGCAGCGTCAGCAGCGGGTCGGTGGGGCGGGGATAGGCGCTGGCGGCAAGTGCTGCCGACCACCAGCAGGGCCACAGCAGCAATTGCCAGCCGATCGGCCGGTCCCAGCGCGCAAGCTGCGCATAGGGCCACAGCCAGCGCGGCAGTATCTTGTAGACCCAATGGCCGCTCGGCGCGTCGGCGACACGGCCCTGGGCCGCTTTCGACTGGATGGTTTCCATCGTGCTGGAGTGGCAGCAGCGGCGAGCGCCGTCAAGCGCCCGCATTGTCGCTCAGGCGGTGAAAACATCGTGGCTGGCAAACCATTCCTTCGCCACCTCGATGAAGGCCAGCGCCGCCTTCGACAGCCTTTGCCTTGTGTCATGGGTGAGGATGATCCGCTGCATCGGTAACGGATCGGACAGCGGCTTGCAGACCAGCGGCAGGCCGTCATAACTCCTGTCGCCATACGGCCTTGTGTAACTCACCGCGACGCCGAAGCCGTTGGCGACCATGCTGCGGTGCAGTTCGAATGAACTCGTCGTCGATTGCGAGACCGGCGACAGGCCGCGGCTCAGAAACAGGTCCAGCATATGCTGCCAGCTGTGCGGCTGGTCGGTGGTGACAAGCGGATGGTCCGCCAGTTCCGCCAGGCTGACGCTCGCCTGGCTGGCCAGCGCGTGGCCCTGCGGCAGAAGCGCGTGCGGCCGCAGCTCATGCAGCAGGATGCGGGCGAAGTGCGAGGGCAGGCCGAGATCATAGGTCAGGCCGAGATCGATGGCGGAATCGCCGAGCCGCCGCCCCAGCGTCTCGAAGGTCTCGTCGCGCACGACCACAGTGACCGCCGGGCAGCGTTCGGAAAAAGTGCGGATCAGCGCCGGCGCGAAATAGGGCGCCAGATCCTCGAAACAGCCGAGCACCAGCTCGCCGCCGACATCGGCATCGCGCATCCCGAGCCCAACAAGTTCGTCCGCTTCGGCCAGCACCTGCTTCGCCTTCGCCACCGCGCTGCGGCCGAACGAGGTCAGCGCGATGCCGCTGCCGCGCTGGCGCACGAACAGTTTCTGGCCGAGCGTCGCTTCGACATTGTCGATCGCCACCGAGATCGAGGGCTGTGAGACGTTCAGCATCCGGGCGGCCGCGGTGACGCTGCCATGCCGGGCGACGGCGACGAGGTAGCGCAATTGGGTGAGTGTCAGGTTCATAGGTTAAAGCTATAAACGGAATGAGAAGTTATTATTTTACGTGATGTTGTGCGGCTGCGATAGTCGGTTATCCAACTTCGGGATCCAACAGGGGAGACATGACATGGCCGCCAGACATATCGACGCCGCAGCGATTGCCGACTGTCAGCGCGACGGCGCCGTCTGCATACGCGGCGCGTTCAAGGACTGGGTCGGCACTATCGCCGCCGGCATCGAGCGCAACATGCAAAACCGCAGCGCCACGGCGTCTGACATCGCCAATGGCAAGGGCAGCTTCTTCGACGATTACTGCAACTGGGAGCGCATCCCTGAATTCGTCGATGTCGTGCGCAATTCCCCGGCCGCCGAACTGGCGGCGGCGGCAATGCAGTCGCGCAGCGCCCAGTTCTTCCACGACCATGTGCTGGTCAAGGAACCGGGTACGCAGAAGCCGACGCCCTGGCATCAGGACATCCCTTATTACTTCGTCGATGGCACGCAGACCGTCAGCTTCTGGATCCCGATCGACCCGGTCAAGGAAGCGACGCTGCGGCTGATCGCCGGCTCGCACAAATGGGACAAGATGATCCTGCCGGTGCGCTGGCTCGACGACAGCAATTTCTATGCCGGCGACGGTGACTATCTGCCGGTGCCCGATCCCGACAAGGACCCGACTCTGAAGGTGCTCGAATGGGAGATGGAGCCGGGCGACGCCATATTGTTCGACTTCAGGACCGCGCATGGCGCGCGCGGCAATCCGACCGCGGCGCGGCGCCGGGCGCTGTCGCTGCGCTGGGTCGGCGACGATGCGCGCTATGTCGAGCGCCCTGGCCGCACCTCGCCGCCCTATCCCGGCCATGACATGAAGCCCGGCCAGAAACTGCGCGAGGATTGGTTCCCGGTGGTTTTTCAGAGCTGAGCTTCCGCTATCGCCCTGCCGGTGCGCGCGACGTTCCCGTGCGCAACCGGCGTCGCGCAAGGTAAAACTCTTGACCCGCGCCGCCCGGCGCAATAGCGCAGTCCCTGTCGTGAAATGACAAGGGACATCGGCATGCGCGTTTTGTTGATCGGCTCCGGCGGCCGCGAACATGCCCTGGCCTGGAAGATCGCTGCCTCGCCGCTGTTGACGAGGCTCTATGCCGCGCCCGGCAATCCGGGCGTCGCCCGCGAGGCCGAACTGGTCAAGCTCGATATCGCCGACCACGCCGCTGTGGCCACTTTCTGCAAGGAGAACGCAATCGACCTCGTTGTCGTCGGGCCGGAAGGGCCGCTGGTGGCAGGCATTGCCGATGATCTGCGCGATCAGGGCATCCGTGTCTTCGGCCCGTCGAAGCGGGCAGCACGGCTCGAAGGCTCGAAAGGTTTCACCAAGGACCTCTGCGCCAAATACGATATCCCGACCGCCGCCTATGGCCGCTTTACCGATCTGGCCGCGGCAAAAGCCTATGTCGAAAAGGTCGGTGCGCCGATCGTCATCAAGGCCGACGGCCTCGCCGCCGGCAAGGGCGTCACCATCGCCATGACGCTGGATGAGGCGCGGGCCGCGCTCGATGCCTGCTTCGACGGCGCCTTTGGCGAGGCCGGCGCCGAGGTGGTGGTCGAGGAATTCATGACCGGCGAGGAGGCGAGCTTCTTCTGCCTGTGCGACGGCACCACAGCACTTCCCTTCGGTACCGCTCAGGACCACAAGCGCGTCGGCGACGGCGACACCGGCCCCAACACCGGCGGCATGGGCGCCTATTCGCCGGCGTCGGTGATGACGCCTGAAATGATCGAGCGCACCATGCGCGAAATCGTCGAGCCGACCATGCGCGGCATGGCCGAGCTTGGCGCCCCGTTCGCCGGCATTCTCTTCGCCGGGCTGATGATCACCGACAAAGGGCCGAAGCTGATCGAATACAACACCCGCTTCGGCGATCCCGAATGCCAGGTGCTGATGATGCGGCTGAAGGACGATCTCCTGGTGCTGCTCAACGCCGCGGTCGACGGCCAGCTTGCGCACAGTTCGGTGCGCTGGCGCGACGAGGCGGCGCTGACCGTGGTGATGGCGGCTCGGGGCTATCCCGGCACGCCGGAAAAAGGTTCGGTCATCCGCGGCCTGGACGCCGCCGCTGGTGAAGGCGTCCAGATCTTCCATGCCGGCACCGCCATCAATGGCGGCGCGCTGGTCGCCAATGGCGGCCGCGTGCTCAACGTCACTGCGTCAGGCAAGACGGTCGGTGAAGCGCAGGGCCGCGCCTACGCCGCGCTCGACCGCATCGACTGGCCGCAAGGCTTTTGCCGCCGCGACATAGGCTGGCAGGCGGTGGCGCGGGAAAAGGCAAGCGCGGCCGGGTAAGCAATTCCAGGAAAAGCGCGTAGCGCTTTCCCTGAGGAATTGCGCAGAAACAAAGATTTCAGCGCTCGCGAACGAGTTCCGTCGAAGCGGTGCTGACCGGGTCGGCGGCCTGGGAGAAGGCGGCCCCGAGCAGAGCCTCCGAGCGATAGGCGGTCCGCTTCCAGGCGACATACTCGGCAATGCCGAAGCGTGCGCGGCGCGGCACCGTCTTGACCACCGGCATGCGGAAGGCGGCGCGGAATGTCTGCCAGCGCGCGCCGAGCACCGCTACCATCTCCTCGACCGTCGGCGGCGTCGCCACATCGGCATAGGTGATGGTGACTTTGCCGGCCAGCCCCGCCTCGCGCGAAACCGGCACCGGGACCGAGGCGAGGTAGTCGGGCGGCACATTGACCAGGCCGCCGAACGGCCATTGCTGGCGCAGCGTGGCTGCATCCATCGGCGCGACGTTGACATCGATGTCGTTGGGCGTGCCGGCGACACGGTACGGGCAGCGCAGGCGACCGCAATTGGCCTGCGCCGAAAACTGCCACAGTGCATAGCCCTGCCAGTTGCCCATCGGAAAATGCACGTCGATGTCGGGCTTGTAGCGCGCATACCAGAGCGGCAGTCGCGACAGCAGCCGATATTGATAGCGGTTGTCGGCGATATACTGTGCGGTCTTGCCGTTGCTGTAGAGTATCGGAAAACGGCCGAGCCGCCGGTGCACCTGGCGGACGAATTCCTCGGCATCCTCGAGCGACATCCATTGTGTTGGGTCATTGCCTTCGAGGTCGAGGGCCACCAGATCGTCCGGCGCCGGTTCGGCGAAATCGATGAAATTGTTCGCCTGCTCGACCGGATTGCCGGGGCGGGCAAGGTGATAGGCGCCCCATTTCAGCCCGAGCGCCTTGGCCACCACCTTGCGCGTCTGGAACAGCTCACGCGTCACCGCAAAGCGTTTCCACAGCGTCTTGCAGAGTTTTACCGTGGTCTCGTCGCCGTAGCAGAAATAGGGCGGCGGCAGCCCGTCGGAGGCCTTGTTGATGAAGCCGACGACGCGCTTGTCGGTGGCAAGCTCACCCCAGTCGATGGAATTGTATTCATAGGCGTCGACGACAAGCGCGCGGTCGCCATCCCGCCAGGGCTGGGAAAAATCAGAGGCTTTTGCCGCTGATGTCAGCGCCATCATCGCCGCGAGAGCGATCGCTGAGCGGCGAAGAAGATGCGCCGGCGTTTTCAAACAGGGAGTCCCCGCTGACCAAACACTGATGGTGAACTGCTATGGTTAAGGAAGTGCTTTCGTCGTGACTGGCGAAGGCCGGCGTGAAATCCGATCTCGAGGGGGAGATTGGCCAAGCCCTCGCGATTTCGTCATTCCATGGCGAAGCAAGGAGCGAAGCGACGCGGCGCAGACCACAGAATCCATGCCGCGACTTCGAAGCGTTGCCACGGCCCAGAATTCTGCGCGTCCCGCCCTGCGCGCGAGATCGCGACATGGATCCTCGAGACTTCGCGTCCGCTCCCTTCCGCTCCGCCCGTGGATGACTAAGTTCAGTTGCAAAATCCGCGTGACAAAGTTTGACGTTTACGTAAAAAGAAGGTCGGAGGCCGCCCAAAGGCGGATGGTTTTGCGTCGTCCAGGGTCCTAGGATCGAGGGGCGAGCAGCGGAGGAGAAAGCGGCATGTACAAGGCGCCGGTCGAGGACATTTCGTTCACGCTCAAGCATGTCGCCGGTCTCAAGACGGCGCTCGACAGCGGCGCGTTCGGCGATCTCGGCGAAGCCCTTGTCGATGCCATCCTGGCCGAGGCCGGCCGCTTTGCCAGCGAGGAGGTGGCGCCGCTTTACAAGATCGGCGACGAGCACGGCGCGGTGCTGAAGGATGCCGCCGTCACCACGCCGCCTGGCTGGAAGGCGCTCTACCGCAGCTGGATCGACGGCGGCTGGAACGCGCTGTCGGGGCCTGAGGAATTCGGCGGCCAGGGCCTGCCGACCATGCTCGGTGTCGCGGCGCTCGAAATGTGGAACTCCGCCGCCATGGCCTTCGGCATCGGTCCGACGCTGACCATGGGCGCCGTCGAGGCGCTCGACAAGCACGCCTCCGAAGCGCTCAAGGCCAAATATCTGGCAAAACTTGTCTCCGGCGAATGGATGGGGACGATGAACCTCACCGAGCCGCAGGCCGGTTCCGATCTCGCGGCGCTACGCAGCCGCGCGGAACCTGCCGGAGACGGCACCTATCGCATCTTCGGCCAGAAGATCTTCATCACCTATGGCGAGCACGATTTCACCGACAACATCGTCCATCTTGTGCTGGCGCGGCTGCCGGATGCGCCCGCCGGCACGCGCGGCATTTCGCTGTTTCTGGTGCCGAAATTCCTGGTCAATGATGACGGTTCGCTCGGTGTCCGCAACGATGTCTTCTGTTCGGGCCTCGAACACAAGCTCGGCATCCATGCCTCGCCGACCTGCACCATGATCTATGGCGACGGTTTTGGAGGCGCCGCGCCCGGCGCCATCGGCTGGCTGATCGGCGAGGAGAACAAGGGGCTCGCCTGCATGTTCACCATGATGAACAACGCCAGGCTTTGCGTCGGCGTGCAGGGCGTGGCCGTGGCTGAAGCCGCGACGCAAAAGGCGATCGCCTATGCCAATGAGCGCCGCCAGGGCAAGGCATCGGATTTTGCAGGCACCGGCATGGCGCCGATCGTCCATCACCCCGACGTGCAGCGCAATCTTCTCACCATGAAGGCGCTGACCCAGATCGCGCGCGCCATCTCCTACTCCTGCGCCCACGCCATCGACCTCGCGCGTGTCTCGACAGGCGAGGAAGCACTGCATTGGCGCGACCGCGCCAATCTGCTGACGCCGTTGGCCAAGGCCTTCTCCACCGATGTCGGCGTCGACGTCGCTTCGCTCGGCGTCCAGGTGCATGGCGGCATGGGTTTTATCGAGGAGACCGGCGCCGCAGCCCTTTATCGCGACGCCCGCATTGCGCCGATCTATGAAGGCACCAACGGCATCCAGGCGATCGACCTCGTGGCGCGCAAATTGCCGCTCGGCGGCGGCGAGCACGTGCATGGCTACATCGCCGAACTGAAGGCGGTCGCAAATGAAGTGCGGACCTCGAACCTGCAGGGGTTCGGCCGCACCGCTGAGACCCTCGACCGGGCCTTCGACGATCTCACCGACGCAACACGTTTCCTGCAGAAGCTGCTGGCCGAAGGCCGCCTCGACGAAGCGCAGGCCGGTGCGACGCCCTATCTCCGGCTGATCTCGCTTGCCGCCGGCGGCGCCTATCTGGCGCGTGGCGGGCTTGCCGAGCCGAACCGCATCGCCCTCTGCCGCTTCTTCGCCGAAAACCTGCTTGGCGAGGCCAGCGCCTTGAAGGACCGCGTCATCGACGGCGCCGAAAGCCTCGCGGCTGCCGGCAAGACGCTGATTTCAGCCTGAATACTCAGCTTGACGTTCATCAGGGAAGAAACCGTGACAGACCATATCCTCGTCGAGCGCCAGGGCGCCATTCAGATCATCCGCATGAACCGTCCGGACAAGAAGAACGCGCTGACGCGTGCCATGTACGCGAAAATGTCCAAGGCGTTGGCCGAAGGCGATGCCGATCCGGCGGTCCGCGTCCATGTCTTCCTCGGCGTGCCGGGCGCCTTCTCGGCCGGCAACGACCTCGCCGACTTCCTGGTCATCGCCACCGGCGGCGACGGCGGCACGGAAGTCTGGGACTTCCTGCTGGCGCTGGCCAGGACGGAAAAGCCGATGGTGTCGGGCGTCGACGGCATCGCCGTCGGCATCGGCACCACGCTCAATCTGCATTGCGACCTGACCTTTGCCACGCCGCGCACGATGTTCCGCACCCCCTTCGTCGATCTCGGCCTTGTGCCGGAGGCCGGCTCCAGCCTGCTGGCGCCGCTCATCCTTGGCCGCCAGGGCGCCTTCGCGCTGCTGGGGCTCGGCGAAGGCTTTTCCGCCGAGCGCGCCAAGGCCGCCGGCTTGATTTACGAAGTGGTAGAGGAGAATGCGCTCGAAACCGCTGTGCTGGCAGCCGCCGGCGCAATCGCCGCCAAGCCGCCGCAGGCGCTGAAGATCGCCCGCGACCTGATGCGCGCCCCGCGCGCCGAGCTTCTCGCCCGCATCAAGGTGGAGAGCGAGCATTTCTTTGAGCGGCTGACGTCCGATGAAGCGCGCGCCGCGCTGACTGCCTTCATGACGCGCAAGAAGGGCTAAGCCCACCGCTCAGGGATAGAGCCGCGTCTTGTCCCAGCCGCCTTCGGCGTTGCGCGAAAAGACCAGGCGGTCATGCAGCCTGAATGGCCGGTCATGCCAGAACTCGATTTGCTGCGGCACGATGCGGAAGCCCGACCAGTGCTTTGGCCGCGGGATCTCACCGATCGGGTAGCGCGCCGCGTATTCGGCCACCGCCTTCTCCAGCGCAAAGCGGCTTTCCAGCGGCCGCGACTGTTTCGAGGCCCAGGCGCCGATGCGGCTGCCGCGCGGCCGCGTCGCGTAATAGGCGTCGGCCTCGGCGTCGCTGACGATCTCCACCGGGCCGCGTATGCGCACCTGGCGGCGCAGCGATTTCCAATGGAAACACATAGCCGCCTTCATGCTGCCAAGAATCTCGCGGCCCTTGGCGCTCTCGAAATTCGTGTAGAAGACAAAGCCGCTTTCATCGAAGCCCTTGAGCAGAACCATACGCACATCCGGCATGCCGTCGGCATCGACGGTTGCCAGTGCAACGCCGTTGGCGTCGTTGATTTCGCTCTTTGTGGCGTCCTCCAGCCACGCGGCAAAGAGCCGGAACGGCTCGGCGGCCTCGGTAAAGTCACCACTTGTTAACTCGGTGTCACTCATAGTTTTTCTCAAATTGTCTCGAATCTCAGGGGGTTGCCGATTGTCGCGTATCGCGCAAGCTTTTGACAGCGGGCAATGGAGCGCTATCGCTTCGGCCAGATCGAAAGCCGTGATCGTGATCGTCGCCTTGCCGCTTGCCGCCTGCGGCGCCGGCGGCTTCAGCCTGGAAAAAGCCGAAGTAGATCGTGCCATCGTCACCTCGAGCGCGCCGGCTCAAACGATATCGGCCGACGCCGACAACGCTTCCGACCAGACCACCATCGGCAATGCGGTCTCTTCGGCCGATATAGAGGAGCTTCGCGGCCAGGCCGTGCCTTGGGCGAATGCCGACACCGGTTCGCGCGGCTCCATCACCGAACTGGCCGAGCTGCAGGACAACGGCCAGACCTGCCGCAGCTTTACCGCCTCGCGTGAAAGCTTCGACGGCGTCGCTTTGTTCAAGGGGCAATTGTGCATGGCCGGCGCCGGCGGCTGGCACATGCAGGACTTCAAACCGCTCTGATTTTCAGCCATTACTGGTGCCACAATTTCAGCCGTCAATATGGCTGTGCAGCACTGGAATTTCTTCCTATTCGAGCGCATATAGAAGACAACTACAGACTCACTCCTTCTGCAGGCAGGACGCATGCGCGACCCCTATGAGGTGCTGGGCGTTGCCAAGAACGCATCGGCCAAGGACATAAAATCGGCCTACCGCAAGCTCGCCAAGAAGCATCATCCGGACCAGAACCCGAATGATCCCAAGGCGAAGGACCGGTTTGCCGCAGCAAACCAGGCCTATGAGGTCGTCGGCGACGAGAAGACGCGCGCCGCTTACGACCGTGGCGAGATCGACGCCGACGGCAAGCCGAAATTCCAGGGTTTCGAGGGCGCAGCCGGTGGCGGCGATCCATTCGCCGGCTTCCGCCGCCAGCAGGGCGGCGGGGGCTCGCGCTTCGAATTCCGTTCAGGCCGTCCCGGCGGCGATCCGTTCGACGGCAACAGCGACATCTTCAGCCAGATCTTCGGCGACGCCTTTTCGGGTGCCCGCGGCGCCGGAACAGGAGATCGCCGCCAGCCCGTCCAGGCTGCCGACCTCAACGTGACGCTCGACGTCACCATCGAGGAGATGGCGACCGCCGAAAAGGTGACCGCCATGTTCCCCGACGGGCGCAAGATCGCGGTCAAGCTGCCGGCCTATGTCGAGGACGGCCAGACCATCCGGCTGAAGGGCCAGGGCGAGCAGGGACCGGGACAGCCGGGCGATGCCCTGGTCAAGATCCACATCCGCAGGCATCCGCGCTACCGCATCGAGGGGCGCGACCTGCATGCCGATCTCGAGGTCGCGTTGGCCGATGCAGTGCTGGGCGCCAAGGTTCCGGTCGAAACGCCGACCGGCAGGCTGGCGGTCAATGTCCCGGCATGGTCGAGTTCGGACAAGGTGCTGCGGCTGAAGGGCAGGGGCTTGCCGGAAAAGGCCGGCGGCCATGGCGATCTCTACGCCCATGTCCGCATCATGCTGCCGGAAGGTGGCGACAGCGATCTCGAAGCGCTGGTGCGCGGCCGCAAAGGCTGACACGTTTCATTTCGCCAATTGGGCGTCGGGCGCTGCTTCCTCCATCCGCCGGATGGTTGCGCCGAAGCGGCGCAGCGCCTGCCGCACCGGAACGTGCGGACTCTCGATATCGAGCAGGATCATCGTCTCGCTGCCAAGGAAGGCGGCGCTGACCAGACTGGTCACCTCGGCGGCGGAAAATGGTCCAAGGCCACCGAAGCGCCGCTCCGCCTCTTGCGCCAGTCCGTCCAGCAGTTCGAACCAGCCGCGCAGGTCGCGGCGCACTGCCTTGGCGATTTCGGGGCTCGACAGGCTTGCCGCGATCATCTCGTGCAGGATCCGGACATAGCCGGACGCCAGATCATCATCGAGGAAATCGCAGGCGCGCTCCCAACGCTGCCACAGCGGCATCGGTGCTGCAAACGTCTCCGCCTGCCGCTTTAACAGCCCCTCGTTCAGATGGTCGAGCAGGGCCAGGAACAGCCGTTCCTTGGAGCCGAAATGATAGTGGATCTGGCTGAGCGGAACGCCGGCGATCTCGGCAACCCGCCGAGTCGACAGGTCGGCGTAGCCGCCTCGATAGAGGCACAGCTCGGCTGCCGAAATCAGTTCAGCACGCGTGTCGCGCTTTGTCTTGTTCTGGGCCGTGACGGCGGCTTTGGCGGCGGCTTTGACAGCGTCCGTCATGCGGTGTGCCTGCCGCTGGAATCGGCACAATCTGGGCGGATCATAAACTCTCCTGTCCGGGGCTGGGCGTCTCGCCACCATATCTCGGTCGAACGACCGATCAAGTTGACTCGCTATCAAATTTATGGTTTTTGACCCTGAATTCGGTCGACCGACCGAATCCTGATGCTTGCATGGAGGGGCAATCATGGCGGGCGTAATCACCCTAATCTACGGCGTTGCCGCATACCTGATATTTCTCGGCTCGTTTCTCTATGCGGTTGGTTTCGTCGGCAACATTGCGGTGCCGAAATCGATTGATTCAGGGATCGTGGGAAGTCCGGTCGAAGCCGTCATCGTCAACGCACTGCTGCTCGGCCTTTTCGCCGCCCAGCACAGCATCATGGCGCGGCCGGTGTTCAAGCGCTGGTGGACGCGGATTGTCCCGCACGCGGCCGAGCGCAGCACCTATGTGCTTTTGGCCAGCCTCGTCCTGCTATTGCTCTACTGGCAATGGCGGCCGATCCCCGGCCCCGTCTGGACGGTCGAGAGCCCGTTCTGGGTCGCCGTCCTCCATGGCGTGGTCTGGCTCGGCTGGGCTGTCTTGCTGATCAGCACCTACCTGATCAACCATTTCGAACTGTTCGGCCTGCGCCAGGTTTTCGCGGCTTTGCGCAAGAGCAAATTGCCCGAACCTGTGTTCAGGACGCCGCTTTTCTACAAATGGGTCCGGCATCCGATCTATGTCGGCTTTCTCCTGGCCTTCTGGGCGACGCCGTCCATGACATGGGGCCATCTCCTCTTCGCAGCCGGCAGCACCGGCTACATCCTGCTCGGCATCTTCCTCGAGGAACGCGATCTCATCGCGATGTTCGGCGATCAGTACCGCCTCTACCGCAAGCAGGTGGGAATGATCATTCCCTGGCGCAAAGTCGCCGAATAAGGCGATATCCGGTGCCGACCAGCCGATTCGGCTGGTCGCCCGGGCCTCGCCGATCCAGGCGCGCGGGCCGAAGTGAGGCGTTGAATCTCACAACATCGTTATTATCCCCCATTCGTTGTTTATGCCGAGTGTCTGAATTGAACGCGCAGCCCGTCTGCGCTTGAAGCGCCTTTCTGCCTGTGCGATAGGCACTCCAAAGCAGAAAATCTTTCGGAGAGCGCTGACATGGCGGGTGGACAGGGCCTTATGGCCGGCAAGCGCGGGCTTATACTGGGCGTCGCCAACAACAGATCGATCGCCTACGGCATCGCCAAGGCTTGCGTCGACCATGGCGCCGAGATCGCGCTGACCTATCAGGGCGAGGCGTTCAAGAAGCGCGTCGAGCCGCTGGCTGCGGAACTGGGCGCCTTTGTCGCCGGCCATTGCGATGTCACCGATCCGGCAAGCCTCGATGAGGTTTTTGCCAATGTTGCCAAGCACTGGGGCAAGCTCGACTTCCTCGTCCATGCCATCGCCTTTTCCGACAAGGACGAGCTGACCGGCCGCTATGTCGAGACGACGCGCGACAATTTCCTGCGCACCATGGACATCTCGGTGTTTTCCTTCACCACCATCGCCAAGCGCGCCGAGGCGCTGATGACCGATGGCGGCTCGCTGTTGACGCTGACCTATTATGGCGCCGAAAAAGTCATGCCGCACTACAACGTCATGGGTGTCGCCAAGGCCGCGCTCGAAGCCAGCGTGCGCTATCTCGCCGTCGATCTCGGCGGCAAGAAGATCCGCGTCAACGCCATCTCGGCCGGCCCGATCAAGACCCTGGCGGCCTCCGGCATCGGCGACTTCCGCTACATCCTGAAGTGGAACGAATACAATTCGCCGCTGAAGCAGACGGTCACCCAGGAAGAAGTCGGCGATTCCGGCGTCTATTTCCTGTCGGATCTGTCGCGTGGCGTCACCGGCGAGGTGCACCATGTCGATTCCGGCTACCATGTCGTCGGCATGAAGGCGGTCGACGCGCCGGATATTTCGACCGTCAAGGAATAGTCCTGCCGCGATTTCCGCCTGCCTGTCCTGACACCCGGAAGACTTGATGGTTCCGCTCGTCTACATCGTGCGCCACGGCCAGACACAGTGGAATGCAGAGGCCCGGCTGCAAGGCCAAGCCGACACCGATATCAATGAACTCGGCCGCCAGCAGGCGACCCGTAACGGACGGCGGTTGGCCGGACTGATCGACAATCCCGGCGATTTCGACTTTGTCGCCAGCCCGATGAAGCGGACGCGTGAGACGATGCAGCGGCTGCGCTCGGCAATGGGCCTCGATCCTGATGCCTACCGCACCGACCCGCGCCTGGTCGAGGTGCACTTTGGCGACTGGCAGGGCTTTACCTTTGCCGAACTTGAGGCGCACAGCCCCGGCTCGCCGAAGGCGCGCCGCCGCGACAAGTGGAATTTCCATCCGCCGGGCGAGGACGCCGAAAGTTACCAGATGCTGCTCGAACGGGTGAAGCCGTGGTTCGATGCGCTGGACTGCCAGACCGTCTGCGTCACGCATGGCGGCGTCATACGGACCCTGTTCAGGATGGTGGAAGGTGTTTCCGAGCACGAAGCGGCAAACCTGGCAGTGCCGCAGGACCGGGTGCTCAGGCTGCAGGACGGGCGTCTGGAGTGGCTTTAGGCTGGAAGCCGGAGCTTCGCATGACCAGAAGCTCCACAAACAGGACGTCCCTCCTGTTTTGTACGCAGGGTGAAAGATCCCGTTCGATGCCGGTCCTATACGGTGTCGGCCTTACTCGGTATCGGGCAGTTCCATGTCGGTGACGACGTTCTCGCCATTCGTCACGTCATAGGCAATGACGATATCCATGCCCGGCTTCAGCGAGTCGAGATCGGTCTCGGCGTTGAGCTTGTAGGACTTGCCGTCCTCCAGCGTCAGCGTCAGCGCGTCCTTGTCGACCTTCGCGATCAGGCCTTCGGTCTGGCCGGCATAGGCGGTGGTGGAAATCAGCAACATGGCGGCAGCAGCGCCAATCAGGGTACGCATCGTCGTCCTCTTTGTCATTGCGCCTGTACAGGTGGCGGCGAGCTTTCAACGGGCGGATGGAAGAGAGCAGAAACCAACCGAATGTGTCAAAACTAAAACCGCCAGATCACAGTTTGACCCCTGTGGAAAACGCCAATAGAAGGCAGGTTTAAGCCGGCTCTCATGCCGGGCAGGGCTAAAATCCATGTCTCACAACACGTTCGGCCATCTGTTCCGCGTCACCACCTGGGGCGAAAGCCATGGTGCGGCACTCGGCTGTGTCGTCGACGGCTGCCCGCCCGGCATCCGCTTCACGCGGCAAGATATCCAGGCCGAACTCGACAAGCGCCGTCCCGGCCAGTCACGTTTTGTGACACAGCGCCGCGAACCGGACGAGGTGAAGATCCTGTCCGGCTTCATCCTTGACGAGGACGGCGAGACGATGATCACTACCGGCACGCCGGTCTCGATGCTGATCGAGAATGTCGACCAGCGCTCCAAGGACTATGGCGAGATCGCCCGCCAGTACCGTCCCGGCCATGCCGACTACACCTATGACGTCAAATACGGCGTCCGCGACCATCGCGGCGGCGGCCGTTCCTCGGCGCGCGAGACGGCGGCACGCGTGGCGGCCGGTGCGCTCGCCCGCAAGGTGGTGCCCGGCATGGTGGTGCGCGGCGCCCTGGTCTCGATGGGCGAGAAATCGATCGACCGCGCCAACTGGAACTGGAATTTTATTGGCGACGCCGAAAACCCGTTCTTCACCCCGGATCCAGCGTCGGTTCCGGTCTTCACCCTCTATCTCGACGGCATCCGCAAATCCGGATCCTCCGTCGGCGCGGTGATCGAGATCGTCGCCGACGGCGTGCCGGCCGGCCTCGGCGCGCCGATCTACGCCAAGCTCGACCAGGACATTGCGTCCGGCCTGATGTCGATCAACGCCGTCAAGGGCGTCGAGATCGGCAACGGTTTCGAAGCCGCCCGCATCACCGGCGAACAGAATGCCGACGAGATGCGCATGGGCAATGACGGCAAGCCGGTATTCCTGTCCAACAATGCCGGCGGCATTTTGGGCGGCATCTCGACCGGCCAGGCCATTGTCGCCCGTTTCGCGGTCAAGCCGACCTCGTCGATCCTGACACCGCGCAAATCCATCGACAAGGACGGCCACGACGTCGACGTCATGACCAAGGGCCGCCACGACCCCTGCGTCGGCATCCGCGCCGTGCCGATCGGCGAAGCCATGGTTGCCTGCGCGATTGCCGATCATTATCTGCGGCACCGAGGACAGACAGGGAAGTGAATTGTGAATAGTGAATGGTGAAATCAGCCAGCTGTGGCATTCACCATTCACTCACTACGAGACTCACGACGAGCGAAGCGAGCATCCATGCCTTACGATCAGAAGAAAATCGTCGAAGCCCTCCGCGCATTCGAACGCGGCGAGATCGTCGTCGTCATGGACGATGACGGGCGCGAGAACGAGGGCGATTTGATCGTTGCCGCCGTGCATTGCACGCCCGAAAAGATGGCCTTCATCATCCGCCACACCTCCGGCATCGTCTGCACGCCGATGCCGCGCGACGAGGCCAAGCGGCTGAACCTGTCGCCGATGGTCGCCGACAATGATTCCGCCCACACCACCGCCTTCACCGTCAGCGTCGATTTCAAGCACGGCACCACGACCGGCATTTCGGCAGAAGACCGCACGCTGACCGTGCGCAATCTTGCCAATGGCAATGTCGGCGGCTCGGACTTCGTCCGGCCCGGCCACATCTTCCCGCTGATCGCGCGCGAAGGCGGCGTGCTGATGCGCTCTGGGCACACCGAAGCCGCGGTTGACCTCTGCAAGCTCGCCGGCCTGCCGCCGGTCGGCGTCATTTCCGAACTGGTCAATGACGACGGCACGGTCAAGCGCGGACCGCAGGTAGCAAGCTTTGCCGAGGAACACGGCCTCAAGCAGGTTTCGGTCGCCGACCTTATCGCCTACCGGCAGCGCAAGGAAACGTTGGTCGAGCGCGTCGCCTGCTCCGAGATCGACACGCTGGGCGGCAAGGCGCAGGTCTTCACCTACACGCTGCCCTGGGATTCGATGCACCATGTCGCCGTCGTCTTCGGCGACATCAGGGACGGCGAGGATGTTCCGGTGCGGCTGCATTCGGAGGATGTGGTGACCGACGTCTTCGGCACCAGCCATCGGCTCGACGGCATCATGAAGGCGATGGGCGAGCGCAAGCGCGGCGTCATCGTGTATCTCAGAGAAGGCTCGGTCGGCGTCGCCCATCAGGAGCGCAAGCGCCCGCTGAGCGGCGACCGCGAGGACCATGAAGAGGCACGCCGCCGCGAGAACGAGTGGCGCGAAATCGGCCTCGGCGCGCAGATCCTGAAGGATCTCGGCATTTCATCGATCAATCTGATCGCCTCGCGCGAACGCCACTATGTCGGCCTCGAAGGCTTCGGCATTCATATTGCCAAGACCGAGATTTTCTAGCTGGCTGAGAGCCCCGCGACTTCGTCATCGTAGGGCGAAGCAAGGAGCGAAGCGACGCAGCGCAGACCCTAGGATCCATTCCGTGACGTTGAGGCGTCGCAACGGTCCAGAAATTCTGCTCCGCTGCACCCTACGATCAAGGTAACGGAATGGATCCTCGGGTCTGCGCGTCCGCTTCGCTCCCGCTACGCCCGTGGATGACGACATCGCATGGGCCTTGCATCTGTTCAGCAGGCACCGCAGCGAAGAACGGCGCTTAGGTCACTCCGCGGGAACGGCGGCTGCGTCGCATCCGTCCAAGTCGCATGTGTGGGTGGCCAGGCTGCGCTGGCCCGCGAGCACGGTGACCAGTGCGATGGTGCCCGCCGCCACCGAAACCCAGAACCCGTTCCGGGCGCCGAATTCATCCACCACCGCGCCGGCGGCAAACGACCCGAGCGCCATGCCGATGCCGATGCCGGTCATCACCCAGGTGATGCCTTCGGTCAGCATCGCTTCCGGCACGTGCCGCTCGATCAGGCCGAAGGCGGTGATGAAGGTCGGCGAGATCGCCACGCCGCTGAGGAACACCGTCAGCGCCAGCAGCGGCACGGTGCCGGCCGTGAGCGGCAGCAGCGTGCCGAGCGCGACAAGGGCGACCGCGATGGCGAGCTGGCGTTGCAGCGGCGCCTTCAGATTGAGCGCGCCGACGACGAGGCCAAGCACGAACGATCCCAGCGCATAGACGCCGATGACGAGGCTGGCGGCGCCGGGCTGGCCGAGCTCCTTGGTGATCGCCACCGTACTCACTTCCGTCGTCGCGAAGGTCGCGCCGACGAAGATCAGGGCAAAGGTGATGATCTGCACCGGCCGCAGGCGAATTGCCGAGCCGCTCGTGACATGATCCACCGGCCGCACTTGCGGCTCGGTCGAGCGCTGCAGGATGAAAGCCGTCGAACCGATGGCAAGGAACAGCGTGCTGACCAGAACACCGGCTTCCGGGAAGAGGGCCGCGCTCAAGCCCACGGACAGCGATGCCCCGGCGATGTAGACGAGTTCGTCCGCCGCCGACTCGAAGGCGAAAGCGGTGTTCATCTGCGGCCGGCCGCGAAAGATCTCGGTCCAGCGCGCGCGCACCATTGCCGGCATGCTGGGCATGGCGGCGGCCGCCAGCGCCGAAACGAACAGCGTCCATACCGGCCAGTCCTGATTGGCTGCTGCAATCAGCACCGCGAAAGCGATTACGGTGACGATGGTGGTTGGCACCACGACCCGTGTCTGGCCAAGGCGGTCGACCAGCCTTGAGATTTGCGGCGCCACAAAAGCATTGCTCAGCGCGAATGTCGCCGAGACCGCACCCGCCAGCCAATATTCACCACGTGTTTGTGAGAGCATGGCCACGATACCAATCGGCGCCATGGCGATCGGCAGGCGCGCCAGGAAGCCCGCGGCGGCAAAGCCCTTGGCTCCAGGAGCGCGAAAGATTTCCGAATAGGGGTTTTGCATGGCTTGGTTCCTCGACAAAGGCCAATTCGACAATTACATACGATGCGTATGATTGTTAAATAGATCATACGTTGCGTATGTCAATTGGCATACGAGACGTATGTGAATAGGTCCAAAGCCATGCACAGACCCCGCAAGGAGATGATTGCCGAAACGCGCGCCAAGCTGATCACGGCGGCCCGCCATGCCTTCGGTACGATCGGCTATGCCGAGGCGTCGATGGACGACTTCACCGCGTCCGCGGGACTGACGCGTGGCGCGCTCTATCATCACTTCGGCGACAAGAAGGGCCTGCTGCAGGCGGTCATCGCCGAAATCGACGGCGAGATGGCGGTTCGCATAAATGAGATAGCCTCGAGGGCGCCGACCCGCTGGCAGCGTTTCGTTGACGAATGCACGATCTATATCGAGATGGCGCTGGAGCCGGAAATCCAGCGCATCATGTTCCGGGATGGTCCGGCCGTGCTCGGCGATCCAGCGCAATGGCCGAATGCCAATGCCTGCGTCGGTTCAATGACCGATCATCTGACCAGTCTGCAACAGGAGGGCGTGGTCGTACCCGGCGTCGACCCCGAAACCGCCGCGCGGCTGATCAACGGCGCCAGCAGCCAGGCGGCGCAGCGGATCGCCAATTCGAACGACCCCGAAGCGACGTCGAAGACCGTGGTCGCGGCCTTCAAGCAGCTGCTCGAAGGGCTGCTCAAGAAGCAGGGTTCGCAGCCGGTCTGAAATCTCACCAGCCGAGACCCGGCATTTGCCGAGATTGACAATTCCCGGCCCGGGTTCATCCTCCCCACCCATCTCTGAGGGGAGATTCGGGCGCATGTGGGATTTCGAGATCGGCAGGTCGGTGTCCATCATGACCAGGACATGGCCGTTCATCGTCTTTCGCATGATCGTCTATTTCGGCATCACGCTGGCCTACATCGTGGCGACCGGCACCGGCGCGTCCGTCGGCTATGGCGTCGGCCATATCTCCACCGATCCAGACGGGCCGCTTTCCTTTGCGCTCTGGGGCGGCATCGTCGGCATTGGCGTCGTTTCGATCGCGCTCTACTGGATCCGCGAATACATCCTTTACGTCGTCAAGGCAGGCCATATCGCCGTCATGGTGCATCTGATCGACGGCCGCGACGTCCCCAATGGCCAGGACCAGATCGCCTACGCCAAGGATGTGGTGAAGGAGCGTTTCGCTGAGGCCAACACCCTTTTCGTGCTCGACCAGCTGGTCAAGGGCGCCATCCGCGCCATCACCGGCCTGATCGGCGGCATCGCCGCTTTCCTGCCCATTCCGGGCCTCGGCGGCCTGGTCTCGTTCATCAACACGGTCATCCGCCTGTCGCTGACCTATGTCGACGAGATCATCCTCGGCTACAACATCCGCATCAACTCGTCGTCGCCCTTCGAAACAGCCAGGCAAGGCGTCGTGCTCTATGCCCAGAACGGCAAGACCATGGTCAAGAACGCTGTCTGGCTGGCGGTCATCATGTGGGGCGTGTCCTTCGTCATCTTCCTGCTGATGCTGGCGCCGGCCGCAGCCATCATGTGGTTCATTCCGGGGCAGCTCGGCGGCTGGGCCTTCGTGCTCGCCATCCTCCTTGCCTGGGCCTTCAAGGCGGCCTTCATCGAGCCCTTCGCCATCGCCTGCCTGATGCAGGTCTATTTCAAGACCATCGAAGGCCAGGCGCCGAACGCCGAATGGGACCGGCGGCTGGCCGAGGCATCGTCCAAGTTCAGGGAACTCAAGGACAAGGCTCTGGCCTCCTTTGGTGGTTCGCGCTGGACGCAGCCGGGCACCTAAACCCTGTTGAACACCGGCCTTTCCTACCGCGAAAACATGGTCAAAGCGGCGGGACGCGCCTATATCGGGTCATGGTCACCCGTCTCTACACCCATCCGATCTTCCTCGAACATCTGACGCCGCCCGGTCATCCGGAGCGGCCAGATCGCTTGCGCGCCATCGAGCGCGTGCTCGATGACGAGGCGTTTGCCGGGCTCGACCGGGTCACGGCGCCTCAAGGCGACGAGGCCACCATTCTCTACGCCCACCCTGAGGATTTCGTCGCCCGCGTCCGCGCCGCGATCCCCGAAAACGGCATAGTTTCGATCGACGCCGACACCAGCGCCAGCCCGAAAAGCTGGCAGGCGGTGGTCACCGCGATCGGTGCGGCCAACGCTGCCGTCGACGACGTCTTCGAGGGCCGCGTCGCCAATGCCTTCGTCGCTTCACGTCCGCCCGGCCACCACGCCGAAAAGACCACGGCGATGGGCTTTTGCCTGTTCAACACCGCGGCGGTCGCGGCGCGCCATGCACAGAAGAAACACGGCGCCGAGCGTGTCGCCATCGTCGACTGGGACGTGCATCACGGCAACGGCACGCAGGACATTTTCTGGGACGATCCCTCGGTGCTCTATTGTTCGACGCACCAGATGCCGCTCTATCCCGGCACCGGCGCCAAGACCGAAACCGGCGCCGGCAACATCGTCAACGCGCCGCTGGCGCCGCAGACCGGCTCAGACATGTTCCGCGACGCCTTGCTGTCGCGCATCCTGCCGGCGCTCGACAATTTCGCGCCGGATCTAATCATCATTTCCGCCGGTTTCGACGCCCATCATCGCGACCCGCTGGCCGAGATCAACCTCAGCGAGGACGATTTCGACTGGGCGACCGGCCAGTTGCTGGAACGCGCCGGGCGCCACAGCGGCAACCGGCTCGTCAGCCTGCTCGAGGGCGGCTACGATCTGCAGGGATTGGCATTTTCGGTCGCCGCCCATGTCGGGCGGCTGATGAAGGGATAGGGTATGGCTGGCGAAGCAAATGAAGACGTCAAGGCGATGAGCTTCGAGCAGGCACTCGACGCGCTGGAAAAGATCGTCGATGACCTCGAACGCGGCGACGTGCCGCTCGACCAGTCGATCAAGATCTATGAGCGCGGCGAGGCGCTGAAGGCCCATTGTGACCGGCTGCTGAAGTCGGCCGAGGACAAGGTCGAGAAGATCCGGCTTTCGCGCGACGGCAAGCCGGTGGGAACGGAACCACTCGACGCGGAATAATTTGTCAAACGGGGCGGGCAGAGAAAGCAGGTAAGGAGTTCAAGCATGTGCAGAAACATCAAGACCCTGTTCAATTTCGATCCGCCGGCAACACATGACGAGATCCGCAATGCCGCCCTCCAGTTCGTGCGCAAATTGAGCGGTACGACGCGGCCCTCACAGCGCAACCAGGCAGCCTTCGACCGCGCCGTCGAGGCGATCGCCGAATCGGCGCATGAATTGCTCCATTCGCTCGAAACCAACCATCATCCGCGCAATCGCGAAGAGGTGGCAGCCAAGGCAAAAGCCAAATCGGCGCTGCGCTTCGCCTGAGGAAATCCAGATGAGTTTCTTCCCCGGCAAGGACCCTGAGCCTGGCGATGCCTTCGCCAGCGACCAGATCGAGTTGATGGTCATTCCGAACGCCAAGGACATTGACGGCTTCCAGGTCCGCCGCGCTTTGCCGACGGCAAGGCGGCGGCTGGTCGGCCCCTTCATCTTCTTCGACCGCATGGGTCCGGCCATTTTGCGCGCCGGTCAGGCACTCGATGTCCGTCCGCACCCGCATATCGGGCTTTCCACCGTTACCTATCTGTTCGACGGCAAAATCAGGCACCGCGATTCGCTCGGCACCGAAATGGTGATCCAGCCCGGCGACGTGAACTTGATGACCGCCGGCCGCGGCATCGTCCATTCCGAGCGGACGCCGGAAGAATTGCGCGGCGCGCCGATGTCGGTCTCCGGCCTGCAGACCTGGCTGGCGCTACCCGACAACAAGGAGGAGGTCGATCCGGTGTTCGAGAACACCGCAGCACTCCGTCTGGCCGAAATCGACGCCGAAGGCGTCAGCGGCCGCGTGGTGATCGGCGATTTCCAGGGCCTGCGCTCGCCGGTAAGAGCCGACACCGAAACGCTTTACGCCGATCTGCGCCTGGCGCCGGGCGCCAGCGTGAAAATTCCAGCCGACGCCGAGGAACGCGCCATCTACACGCTGGACGGCGATGTCTCGATATCGGGTGACCGCTTTCCGGCCGAGCGGCTGCTGGTGTTCCGGCCCGGCGACGAGATCGTCGTGTCGTCCGAGCGTGGCGCTCATTTCATGCTGTTCGGCGGGGCGTCGCTCGGGTCGCCACGCCACATCTGGTGGAATTTCGTCTCGTCATCGAAGGAGCGCATCGAACAGGCCAAGCAGGAATGGAAGACGGGCCGCTTCGATATCGTTCCTGGAGATGAGGAAGAGTTCATTCCGTTACCGGACAATTAACGTCAGCAACACCCGCGTCACTGACACGCATTTACATTCGGGCGGCGCAGGCATATTTCGCCCATGATCAACGCGCATGAACGAAAATAGCTGGGCAGGCTCCTAAACAGTGAACGCAACGCTGCATACGCCGCTTCTCGACAAGGTCCGCATTCCCGCCGACCTGAAGAGGCTTGACGAAAGCGAGCTGCCGCAGCTGGCCTCGGAGTTGCGCGCCGAACTGATCGATGCCGTTTCGCATACGGGCGGGCATCTCGGCGCCGGCCTCGGTGTCGTCGAACTGACGGTAGCGTTGCACTATGTCTTCAACACGCCGGAAGACCGCGTGATCTGGGATGTTGGCCACCAGGCCTATCCGCACAAGATCCTGACCGGCCGCCGCGACCGCATTCGCACGCTGCGCCAGGAGGGTGGCCTGTCCGGCTTCACCCGCCGTGCCGAAAGCGAATACGACCCCTTCGGCGCCGCGCATTCCTCGACTTCGATTTCCGCTGGCCTCGGCATGGCCATGGCGCGTGACCTCTCAGGCGGCCACAACAATGTCATTGCCGTTATCGGCGACGGCGCCATGTCGGCCGGCATGGCCTTCGAGGCATTGAACAATGCCGGCGCGCTCGATGCCCGCCTTATCGTCATCCTCAACGACAACGACATGTCGATTGCGCAGCCGACCGGCGCCATGAGCGCCTATCTGGCGCGGCTCGCTTCAGGGAAGACCTATCTTGGCCTGCGCGATTTCGGCAAGAAGCTGACCTCCTATCTCGGCAAGCGCGCCGATCGCGCCATCACGCGGGCGGTCGAGCATGCGCGCGGCTATGTCACCGGTGGTACGCTGTTCGAGGAGCTCGGCTTCTACCATATCGGCCCGATCGACGGCCACAATCTCGAGCATTTGATCCCGGTCCTGAAGAACGTCCGCGACCATGCCGATGGCCCGGTGCTGATCCATGTCGTGACCCAGAAGGGCAAGGGCTACGCGCCGGCCGAGGCTGCGGCCGACAAATATCACGGCGTCAACAAGTTCGACGTCATCACCGGCGCGCAGACCAAGGCACCGGCCAACGCGCCGGCCTACACCAAGGTGTTCGCCGAAAGCCTGATCCAGGAAGCCCGCGCCGACGACCGCATCGTCGCGGTGACCGCCGCTATGCCGAACGGCACCGGCCTCGACCTGTTCGGCGAAGCGTTTCCGACCCGGACCTTCGATGTCGGCATCGCCGAACAACATGCGGTGACGTTTGCCGCCGGCCTCGCCAGCGAGGGCTACAAGCCTTTCGCCGCCATCTATTCGACCTTCCTGCAGCGCGCCTATGACCAGGTCGTCCACGATGTGGCGATCCAGAAATTGCCGGTGCGCTTCCCCATCGACCGGGCCGGCTTTGTCGGCGCGGATGGCGCCACGCATTGCGGCGCCTTCGACACCACCTTCCTGGCGACACTGCCGGGCTTCGTGGTGATGGCGGCCGCCGACGAGGCGGAGCTTCGCCACATGGTGCGCACCGCCGCCTATTATGACGAAGGTCCGATCGCCTTCCGCTATCCGCGCGGCAACGGCGTCGGCGTCGATATGCCCGAGCGCGGCTCGGTGCTCGAAATCGGCAAGGGTCGCATCGTCAGGGAAGGCACCAAGGTGGCGCTGCTCTCCTTCGGCACGCGGCTGCAGGATTGCCTTCTGGCGGCCGAGGAACTCGGCGCGGCCGGGCTTTCGACGACGGTTGCCGACGCCCGCTTCGCCAAGCCGCTCGACGAGGATCTGATCCGCCGGCTTGCCCGCTCGCACGAAGTGCTGGTGACGGTGGAAGAGGGCGCTGTCGGTGGCTTCGCCAGCCATGTGCTGCAGTTCCTCGCCCATGAAGGCCTGCTGGAAAGCGGCCTGAAAGTGCGGCCGCTGGTGCTGCCCGACGAATTCACCGACCACGCCAAGCCGGAAAAAATGTATGCCGATGCCGGGCTGGATGCCGCCGGCATCGTGCGCACCGTATTCGTTGCGCTTGGCCATTCCGCTCGCGCCCAGCGGGCTTGAAATCGCGCCTGAATCAAAATCTCACGCCTTTGAAGCGGTTTGCCGGCTTCCTTCCGTAACGTTCTGTTAACGCTTCTGTTTGGCGTTTCGCTTACCGTGTCTTTTGGCCGTTTTTCAACGCCGCCCTGCTAGAACCCGACCAAGGCAGGGAGTTAAAAAACAATGCGAACGCTTCTGTGCGGCGTGGCCCTTTTGGCCGTCATCGTCGCGCCGGCCGTGGCCGAAACACGCTATGACCGCAAGCTCGAACAGGCGGTGGCAAGCATCGTCGCGGGCAAGATGGGCGACATCAGGGGTGGCTTCTCCTACAAGCAGGTGCCGCAGCTCGTTGTCGTGCCGGACGTACCGGTTGCGCCCGTCGAGAGCCCGCCCAAGCAGGCTTCCGGCGACGCCAGTGACGAGCTGGCGCCCGCCATCGAACGCCAGGTTTCTCGCACGATTTTCTAGAGCCTGTTCCATCCCGATGGGATCGGGGTGGGGCTCTATCTCTTTTGCTTGAGCATGATCTTGTCCGAAAACCGGTTCCCACTTTTCGGGATCATGCTTAAAACCACATATCACGCACGCAGCGCCCGTCGCGTGACAGGTCATCGTAGGTATCGAGACCGTCGAAATGGTCGATCGGCAGGTCGGCGACCGCCTCCGGCGGCGCCAGCCTGACATTGACGGCGATCCGCGTGCGGCCGCTGTCACTGCGGCGCAAGCCGCGCCAGGCGAGCACACAGGCACAGGTCGGGCAAAACAGGATTTCCAGCGACGGCTCGTCTTTCCCAGCTCGCGTATAGGAATGCACGGGTCCTACTACGCGTATGCGCTCATCGACGAAATCATAGGCCCAGAGGGTGCCGTAGCGGCGACAAAGCGTGCAGTTGCAAGCGGTGATCGGGCCGGGGTCTCCCTCCAGGGTCCAGTGGGCGGCGCCGCAATGGCAGGTTCCCGTCAGCATTCGTCCTCCTCCGCATTGCCGAGCCATCCCGCCCCGGCCATCTTGCCGGACTGGGTGCGATTATCAACTGGCGGCGGGTCGGCCAGCTTCTCTCGCCCCAATGTCCTTGCCTTCGCGACCGGCTTTCGCCATGAAGGCCAATGAATTCCCCTCTGCCAGCCAGCACACGTCAGCGGCTCGACGAATTGCTCGTCCAGCGCGGCCTGTTTGCGAGCCGCTCTCGCGCCCGCGACGCGGTCGAGCGTGGAACTGTCTCGGTGGATGGCGTGGTCGCTCGCAAGCCCGGCCAGACTGTCCTGCCGCAATGCCTCATCGTCATCGACGATCCCGCGCAGGGCTATGTCTCGCGCGCGGCGCTGAAGCTGATTGCCGGGCTCGACCACTTCAGTCTTGATCCCTCGGGCTCCGAAGCCCTTGATATCGGCGCCTCGACCGGCGGCTTCACCCAGGTATTGCTCGAACGCGGCGCGGCCCACGTCACGGCCATCGATGTCGGCCACGGCCAGATACATCCCGATGTCTCGTCCAACCCGCGCGTCACCGTGATCGAGGGCTTGAACGCCCGCGAGCTCACCGGCGCCGATCTCGGCGGCTGTATTCCGGATTTCATCGTTTCTGATGTCAGCTTCATTTCGCTGAAACTGGCCCTGCCACCGGCGCTCGCCATCGCCAGGCCGGGAACCCGTGCCGTGTTTCTGGTCAAGCCGCAATTCGAGGCCGGCCGCGAGGCGATCGGCAAGGGAGGCTTGCTGAAGGACCCGTTTGACGCCGCCCGCGTTGCCGGCCTGCTGCAGGAATGGCTCGAAGGCGTCCCTGGCTGGCGAACGCTGGGTCTGCATCTGTCGCCGATAGAGGGCGGCGACGGCAACCGCGAGTTCCTGCTCGGTGGGATCAAGGACCGATGAGCACGCGCTTCACCATCAAGAGACTGGGCTCGCAAGGCGATGGTGTCGCCGAGACGGAAACCGGCGAGCTGTTCATTCCTTTCACGCTGCCCGGCGAGACCGTCACCGCGGCGCGCGAAAGGGATCGCGCCACGCTGATGGCGGTGCTGGAGGCCTCGCCGCTGCGCATCGATCCGGCCTGCCGGCATTTCACAGAATGCGGTGGCTGCGCCGTCCAGCATCTGCAAGCCGACGCCTACCAGCAATGGAAGCGCGACAAGGTCGTGCATGCCTTGAAAGGCATTGTCGCCGACATCGGCGCCTTGGTGCCGTGCGCGCCCCATACGCGCCGCCGCGTCGTGCTCGCCGTGCGGCGCACCGCCACCGGCATCCGGCTTGGCTTCCATCGCCATCTGTCGCCGGAAATCATCCCGATCGAGGAATGTCCGATCTCGCTGCCGGAGATCGTTGCCGCGCTCGATCGCTTGCGATCGGTCGCAGACCTGGTTTGCGCCACCACCAAATCGTTCCGCATGGCGGTCACGGTGACGGGCTCGGGCCTCGACGTCGCGGTCTATGAGTCAGGCAAGCTGGGCGAGCACCAACGCCGGATCGCCTCCAACTTCGTCATGGCCAATGGATTTGCCCGGCTTTCGATCGACGACGAGATCGTCATCGAGCCGAAAAAACCGGTGGTCATGTTCGGCACCGTCGCTGTCGCCGTACCGCCCGGCGCCTTCCTGCAGGCAACCGAAGCCGCCGAACAGACGATGGCCAACCTCGTTTGCGGACATCTGAAACGCGCCAAGAAAGTCGCGGATCTTTTCGCCGGCTGCGGCAGCTTTGCGCTTCGGCTGGCGGCGAAATCCGAGGTGCATGCGGTCGAAGGCGATGCGGCCGCCCTTTCGGCGCTCGACCGCGGATCACGCTTCGCCACCGGCCTGAAGCGAGTAACCGGCGAACGTCGCGACCTGTTCCGGCGCCCACTGACGTCCAAGGAGCTGAACGCTTTCGACGGCGTCGTCTTCGACCCGCCGCGCGCCGGTGCTGAGGACCAGTCGAAGCAGATCGCCCGCTCCGACGTGCCGTTCGTCGCCGCGGTCTCCTGCAATCCAGCGACGCTGGCCCGAGACCTGCGCATTCTGATCGACGGCGGTTATGCCCTGAAAAGCGTGACGCCCATCGACCAGTTCCTGTGGTCACCGCATGTCGAGGCGGTGGCGCTGCTGGAGAAGCCGAAACGGCGGCGGTAGCCGCTCAAACCCTGGTGCCGCCGACCGTCATCTGGTTCATCCTGAGATGCGGCTGGCCGACGCCGACCGGCACGCCCTGTCCGGCTTTGCCGCACATGCCGATGCCGTTGTCGAGCTTCATGTCGTTGCCGATCATCGACACACGGTGCATGGCGTCCGGTCCGTTGCCGATCAGCATGGCGCCCTTGATCGGCTGCGTCACCTTGCCGTTCTCGATCATGTAGGCCTCGGTGCAACCGAACACGAACTTGCCTGAGGTGATGTCGACCTGGCCACCGCCGAAGGAGACGGCGTAGATGCCGTTCTTGACCGAAGCGATGATCTCGTCGGGCTCCATGTCGCCCGATGTCATGTAGGTGTTGGTCATGCGCGGCATCGGCTGGTGCGCATAGCCTTCGCGCCGTCCGTTGCCGGTCGCCTTCATGCCCATCAGCCGGGCGTTCTGGCGGTCCTGCATGTAGCCGACCAGCTTGCCGTCCTCGATCAGCACGTTGCGGGCGGAGGGCGTGCCTTCGTCGTCGACGGTCAACGAGCCGCGCCGCTCGGGCATGGTGCCGTCGTCGACCACGGTGACGCCCTTGGCAGCCACCTGTTGACCCAGCAGGCCGGCAAAGGCGGAGGTCTTCTTGCGGTTGAAGTCGCCCTCAAGCCCGTGACCGACGGCCTCATGCAGCATGACGCCCGGCCAGCCGCTGGACAGCACGATGTCGAAGGTGCCGGCTGGCGCCGGAATGGCTTCGAGATTGACGAGCGCCTGCCTGAGCGCCTCTCGTGCCGCATGCCTCCAGCTGTCCTCGACCAGGAACTCGCCGAACGCCTTGCGACCGCCCATGCCGTAGGAACCGCTCTCCTGGCGGTCGCCATCGCCGACCACGACGGACACGTTGATCCTGACCAGCGGGCGGATATCGCGCACGACATGGCCGTCGGCGCGAACGATCTCGACATGCTGCCACGAAGCCGCGAGCGAGGCTGTCACCTGGCGCACGCGCGGATCCTCGGCCCGCAGCCAGGCGTCGATCTCCTGCAACAGCTTGGCCTTGACCTCGAAGGAAGGCGATGGGATCGGGTTCTCGTCGCCATAGAGATGGCGGTTGGTGCGGGCAGGGGCCGCGGCAAGCGTCCCGGAATAGCCGCCCTTGACGGTCGAGACGGCGTCCGCCGCGCGCAGCAGCGAGGCTTCGGACAGATCGCTGGAATGGGCGTAGCCGCTGGCCTCGCCCGCCACCGCGCGCAGGCCAAAGCCCTGGTCGGTGTTGAAATTGGCGGTCTTCAACTTGCCATTGTCGAACATCAGCGCTTCGCTCTCGCTGTATTCGAGGAACAGCTCGCCGTCATCGGCGCCGTTGAGAGTGTCGGCGACGATCCGCTTGATGTGATCGTCTGAAATGTCGAATTGGCCGATCAGGCTGTTCATGGCAGGTCCGTTCACAGGAGGAATGGTTGTTGCCACGATGTAGGCGTGAAGACGCGCCTGCACAATCCGCAATGACGATCCGCAGCCGGACGTGGAGCGCGGAGCCCTATTTCTCGTTCACGAACTCTTTGATGTCGCTGGTCATGGAATCCCAGTTCGAGAACTGCTCCTCGAGGTAGGAGCGGGTAACCCCGCCCCTGAACATGACATCCATCTTGAAGTTCGACCCGTCACCGGAAAAGGCCTTCACCCAGCGGAACTTCTTGTTCCATTCATTGGCCTGGTCGGCCGTGAAGGCATCCGTATAGCCCGAGGAGAACTGGATCGACTTGCACTTCTCATGGTTTTCGCAGCCATAGAAGTAGATCACATATTTCATGCCCTGAAGCCGGCCGGAGACCATCGGATCGCCGCCGTCATCCTTGTCCATCTTGGCCGAGCCATAGCCTTTCGCAATCTCGAGAATGACGGCCGGATCGGGCGCCATGATGATTTCGGCATCCTCGGCAAAGGCTACGGAAATTGCGCCGGACCAAATCAGGCCGATCGACAGAAGAAGAGAAAAAGAGCGCATGATGACCCCCACAGCCAAAAATCGAACCCGTGGGAAATTCTGCTTCGGGACCGGGCTCTTCGCAAGCATCAAGCTCAGGGGAGCGCGGCAAAACCGTCGGCGAAGCCCTTGAGGTCGACAGGGATGCCGATGCCTTCTTCCGGCGTCTGGAAGACGATGAAGGTGGCCGACGTTCCGGTCTTCAGCGTGTCGAGCAGCGGCTTTTCGAGAATGACCTCGGCGTAGCAGCCGTCCTGGAAGCAGCGCACGAAATAGGCGCGGCCGATATCCTTGCCGTCGACATTGAGACCAAGCCCGTTGGGCAGGAGCACGCCGAGTGGCGCCAGCACGCGCAGGATCTCGGCCTTGTTGTCGGCGGTGCGCAGCACCACGACAGACAGCCCCATTTCCGGGCGATCCTCGGCGACGACGTTCTGCATCATCACGCACTGTTCGGAGGTGGCGCCGGCCGGCGTGTCGCAGATGATCGACCACGCGCCATGCGTCGACTTGACCGTGCCGCTCGGCTGCGCTGCATTGGCGATGCCGGCCGCGGACGAGCCGATACCGATCAGGGCGGCGAGAAAGATGACCTTCGCCTCGCTGCTCGAAAGCCAAGCGCTTTTCGAATGCCAAGCGTTTCTCGAAAGCCAAGAGGTCATGACGGCTCCATTGCGAATCACGGCACTTTAAGCCGCGCCAAGGCCAAGTAAAGGATAAGGGCGACCGCCGGTCAGCCCCGGCAAGCGCAATAGTGCGCTTTTCCCTAGCAAATTCGCCCGAATTGCGACCGTCGGGCGTATTCCGGCCACAAGCCCGCATAGCTCGTCTGCCGACGATCGGCGCGGGGCAAAAAGCCGCTGAAACGGCGCGGCAGCACTTGCGCGCAAAAATGCCGCACGGTTTCGCCCGCTCCTTTCTTGCGGAGGGAAATAGAGTATGGTTTGAACCACCCTTGGAACTGTCCGGGATTCCCATTCCGGCATTGTTCGATATTCTTGCGTGCGATCGCGAGGAACCGGGAGATGAAGAGGGCGATGAGAAAATTCCCAGCAAGCGCCAAATTGATGGCAACAGCAGGCGCTGCCGCCGCATTTTTCGCCGGTGCCTCCGCCCATGCGGCCCAGCCGCAGCCGTGGGAGATGACCTTTCAGCCGGCAGCGACCGACATGATGCGGCAGATCGAGTGGTTCGGAAACTACACGATGTTGTTCGTCGTCCCGATCACCGCGCTGGTTCTGGCTCTTCTCGCCTGGTGCATCTTCAGGTTTCGCGCCAGCGCAAACCCGGTTCCGTCCAAGACCAGCCACAACACGCTGATCGAGGTCATCTGGACCGTCGGGCCGGTCGTCGTCCTGCTCTTCATCGCCATCCCCTCGTTCCAGCTTCTGACCGCGCAGTACACGCCGCCGGAAGAAGCCAAGCTGACCGTCAAGGCGACGGGCAATCAGTGGAACTGGGACTATGAGTACCAGACCGAGAACACGCTCTCCTTCAACTCGGCCATCCTTCAGGACGCAGACCGCGCGGCGATCGGCAAGGAAGACCGCAAGGTCTATCCGCGCCTGCTGGCGGTCGACAATGAGCTGGTGGTGCCGGTCAACACCATGACCCGCGTCCTGGTCACCGCGACCGACGTCATCCACTCCTTCGCCATGCCGGCCTTCGGCATCAAGATGGACGCGGTTCCTGGCCGCACCAACGAGACCTGGTTCAAGGCAGAGAAGGAAGGCCTCTATTACGGCCAGTGCTCGCAGCTGTGCGGCAAGGACCACGCCTTCATGCCGATCGCCATCCGCGTCGTCTCCGACGCGCAGTACAAGAGCTGGCTGGCAGCAGCCAAGACCGACCTTCCCGGTGCCAACAAGGCGCTGATGGCCGAGGTCGACGGTACCAACAAGGTAGCGGCCGCCGGCAATTGATGCCGCGGGTTAGCAAGATTTAGGGAACGGAGCCGACCATGGCAGAAGCTGCAGCTCACGACGACCACGACCACAAGCCCTATCATGGCTGGGTCCGGTGGGTGTACTCCACCAACCACAAGGACATCGGCACGCTCTATCTGATCTTCGCGATCTTCGCGGGCATCGTCGGTGGGGCGCTTTCGGTCGTCATTCGCATGGAGCTGCAGGAGCCGGGCATCCAGATCTTCACCGGTCTGGCGCAGATGGTCTACGGCATGAACGGCGACGCCGCCATCGACGGCGGCAAGAGCATGTACAACGCCTTCGGCACCGCGCACGCCCTGATCATGATCTTCTTCATGGTCATGCCGGCGCTGATCGGCGGCTTCGCCAACTGGATGGTTCCGATCATGATCGGCGCGCCTGACATGGCCTTTCCGCGCATGAACAACATCTCGTTCTGGCTGCTGCCGCCGGCTTTCATCCTGCTGATCGCCTCGGCCTTCATGCCGAGCGCGCCGGGCGCCTTCGGCGTCGGCGGCGGCTGGACGCTCTATCCGCCGCTGTCGACCTCCGGCCAGCCCGGGCCGGCCATGGATCTGGCGATCCTGTCGATCCACATTGCCGGCGCCTCGTCGATCCTCGGCGCCATCAACTTCATCACCACCATCTTCAACATGCGCGCGCCGGGCATGACGCTGCACAAGATGCCGCTATTTGCCTGGTCGGTGCTGATCACCGCGTTCCTGCTGCTCTTGTCGCTGCCGGTTCTCGCTGGTGGCATCACCATGCTGCTCACCGACCGCAATTTCGGCACCACCTTCTTCACGCCGGATGGCGGTGGCGACCCGCTGCTGTTCCAGCACCTGTTCTGGTTCTTCGGTCACCCCGAGGTGTACATCCTGATCCTGCCGGGCTTCGGCATCATCAGCCATATCGTCTCGACCTTCTCGAAGAAGCCGGTGTTCGGCTATCTCGGCATGGCCTACGCGATGGTCGCGATTGGCGCGGTCGGCTTCATCGTCTGGGCGCACCACATGTATACGACCGGCCTGTCGCTCGACACGCAGCGCTACTTCGTCTTCGCCACCATGGTCATCGCCGTGCCGACAGGTGTGAAGATCTTCTCCTGGATCGCGACGATGTGGGGCGGGTCGATCTCGTTCAAGACGCCGATGCTGTGGGCACTCGGCTTCATCTTCCTGTTCACGGTCGGCGGCGTCACCGGCGTCCAGCTCGCCAATGCCGGCCTCGACCGCTCGCTTCATGACACCTATTTCGTCATCGCCCACTTCCACTATGTGCTGTCGCTGGGCGCGGTCTTCGCCATCTTCGCCGGCTGGTACTACTGGTTCCCGAAGATGACCGGCTACATGTACTCGCCGGTGATCGCCAACACCCACTTCTGGGTCACCTTCGTCGGCGTCAATTTGATCTTCTTCCCGCAGCATTTCCTCGGCCTCGCCGGCATGCCGCGCCGCACCATCGACTATCCCGACGCGTTTGCCGGCTGGAACATGGTGTCGTCCTACGGTTCGTATATCTCGGCCGTCGGCGTGGTGATCTTCCTCTACGGCGTGTTCGAAGCCTTCCAGAAGAAGCGGGTGGCCGGCGCCAATCCATGGGGCGAGGGTGCAACGACGCTCGAATGGCAGCTGCCTTCGCCGCCGCCCTTCCACCAGTGGGAACAGCTGCCGAAGATCAAGTGAGGCAGCCTGATTACAAAACCGCCGGCCCGCCGGCGGTTTTGGCCAACGGAATGATTGGACTTACGTACGCATGGCCCTGGTCGACGACCCATTGATTGACGAAGCGGGCTTTCGAATTTCGGAAGCCACGGCGGGCGATTTCTTCGCCCTCCTGAAGCCGCGCGTCATGTCGCTGGTGGTGTTCACGGCCTTTGTCGGCATGGTGGCGGCGCCCGTGACCGTTCACCCGCTGATCGCAATGGTCGCAATCCTGGCGATCGCCATCGGCGCCGGCGCCTCGGGCGCGCTCAACATGTGGTACGACGCCGACATCGACGCGGTGATGAGCCGCACCGCCGGCCGCCCGATTCCATCCGGCCGCATCCTGCCCGGCGAGGCGCTGAGTTTCGGCCTTGTGCTGTCGGTGCTGTCGGTGATGACGCTGGGCGTGCTGATCAACTGGCTGTCGGCGGCGCTGCTCGCCTTCACCATCTTCTTCTACGCCGTCGTCTACACGATGTGGCTGAAGCGCTCGACGCCGCAGAACATCGTGATTGGCGGTGCCGCCGGCGCCATCCCGCCTGTGATCGGCTGGGCGGCGGTGACCGGAACGGTCAGCCTCGAAAGCCTCGTTCTTTTCCTGATCATCTTCCTGTGGACGCCGCCGCATTTCTGGGCGCTGGCGCTGTTCAAGTCCGACGACTACGCCAAGGCCGGCATTCCAATGATGCCGAATGTTGCCGGCCAGGCCTCGACCCGGCGCCAGATCTTTGGCTACGCGTTGATCCTGGCCCCGATCGGCGTGCTTCCCTGGGTGCTCGGCTTCACCAGCGCGGGCTACGGCATCGCTTCGCTGGCGCTCGGCGCCGGCTTTGTCCGGTACGCCTGGAAAGTGCTTCGTATGACTGACGCAGACCGCGTCATGAAGCCGGCCAAGGCGCTGTTTGCCTATTCCTTGCTCTACCTCTTCGCCATCTTCGCTATCTACCTCGCCGACTGTGTCATCGGTCGCGCTTTGGCCATCGGCGGAGCATGACCATGGCCGACAAGAAGCTTGAACTGGTCACGCTGACCGAGCGCCAGCAGAAAGCCCGCCGCAACCGTTCGGCCGCCATCGGCCTGGCGCTGGCGGCGCTGGTTGTCGTCTTCTACGTCATCACCATCGTCAAATTCGGCCATAGCGGATCGATGTGAGGCCGATGATGACCCGCCAGACCATGACCGATCCGAAAAAGAACAACACCAACCGCGTCGTCGCCGCCGTCTGCGTCGCCTTCTTCGGCGGCATGATCGGCATGGCCTACGCCGCGGTGCCGCTCTACAAGATGTTCTGCCAGGCTACCGGTTATGGCGGCACCACGCAGCGCGCCGAGAAGCAATATGCCGGTCGCATCCTCGACCGCGACATCACCGTACGCTTCGACGCCAACACCAACGGCATTCCCTGGCAGTTCCAGCCGGTCGCCCGCTCGGTCACCATCAAGATCGGCGAGACCACGCAGGCGCATTACAGCGCCACCAACAAATTCGACCGCGCCGTCACCGGCCGCGCCACCTTCAACGTCCAGCCGGAACTGGCTGGTCCCTACTTCAACAAGGTCGAGTGTTTCTGCTTCACCGACACGACGCTGAAGCCCGGCGAGACGCTGGACATGCCGGTCGTGTTCTATGTGGATCCAGACATCGTCAACGTGCCGGAACTGAAGGGCTTGAAGACGATCACCCTGTCCTACACCATGTTCCCGGTCGAAAAGAACAAACCGGTCGCCTCCTCGGCGCCGGCCGACAGCAGCAAAATTTCAGATACCGAAGCAAATCTCGGGGGTTGATATGGCAGACGCGCACGCAAAACCACAACACGACTACCATCTCGTCAACCCGAGCCCGTGGCCCTTCCTGGGCTCCATCGGCGCGCTGGTGACCGCCGTCGGTGGCGTTGCCCTGATGCAGTATCTCAAGAACGGCGATTTCCCGATCTTCGGCCACAACATCGCCAATCCGTGGCTGTTCTTCATCGGCCTGGTCATCGTGCTGTACACCATGTTCGCCTGGTGGTCGGACACGATCAAGGAAGCGCATGAAGGGCACCACACGCGCGTCGTGTCGCTGCATCTGCGCTACGGCATGATCATGTTCATCGCTTCGGAAGTGATGTTCTTCGTCGCCTGGTTCTGGGCTTATTTCGACGCCAGCCTGTTTCCGGGCGAGGCGCAGCAATATGCCCGCACCGCCTTCACCGGCGGCGTCTGGCCGCCGAAGGGTCTCGAAGTCCTCGATCCCTTCCATCTGCCGCTTTACAACACCATCATCCTGCTTTTGTCGGGCACCACGGTGACCTGGGCGCACCACTCGCTCATCCACGGCGACCGCAAGGGGCTGATCAACGGCCTGGTGCTGACCGTCGGCCTCGGCATGCTGTTCACCATGGTGCAGGCCTATGAGTACATACACGCGCCGTTCGGCTTCAAGGATTCCATCTATGGCGCCACCTTCTTCATGGCGACCGGCTTCCACGGCTTCCATGTGATCATCGGCACCATCTTCCTGCTGGTCTGCCTGATCCGCGCCATGAAGGGCGACTTCACACCGAAGCAGCATTTTGGCTTCGAGGCCGCTGCCTGGTACTGGCACTTCGTCGACGTGGTCTGGCTGTTCCTGTTCAGCGCAATCTATGTCTGGGGATCGACCGGCGCGCTGATCGAAGGCCACTGACGGCTTTCATCGGGGAATCAACCCCCAAACGAATAGGAGAGGCGGCCGCGGCAATACGGCCGCCTTTCATTTTTGGCGCCCATCCATGCCCAGCCCAACGGCTCCGGCTGGTCGGGCTGGCTGCTTCAATTGGTCGACTGGACCGATGGCTGCATTGGGATTACCGACTCCGACACGGATGAAATCTGGACTATGGTGCCGGATGCAATGCCGATCGAAATCGAGCCGTAGAACATGACCGAAGACGCTATCCATGAGTGAAGATAGGGCGATCTGGCCACCCATCGAGCCGATCTCGGCCGGCCTGCACGGCCGCTGTCCGCGTTGCGGCGAAGGGCGGCTGTTCTCCGGCTTCCTGACCGTCGGCAAGCGCTGCATGAATTGCGGGCTCGACTATTCCTACGCCGATGCCGGCGACGGTCCGGCGGTGTTCGTCATCCTGATCATCGGCTTCATCATCGTGGGGCTGGCGCTGTGGGTGGAAGTGACGCTGAGCCCGCCACTCTGGCTGCATTTCATCATCTGGATACCGCTGGCGGTGGCGCTGTGCCTGACGGCGCTGAGGCTGATCAAAGGCGTGCTGCTGACGCTGCAATACGCCAACAAGGCGGCTGAAGGCCGGCTGGACCACGAGCAATGAGCGATGCGTTGGCGAAAGCCACCGGCCGTTCGCGGCCGAAGACGGCGTTGCTGCTCGGCCTCGGCCTGGTGCTGTTCGTCATCCTGCTTGGGCTTGGCACCTGGCAGGTACAGCGCCTGCACTGGAAGGAAGGCCTGCTGGCGACCATCGACCAGCGCACCCACTCGGCGCCACGGCCGCTGGCAGACGTCGAGAAGGAATTCGCCGCCACCGGCGATGTCGACTACACGCCGGTTACCGTCAGCGGCACATTCCTGCATTCCGGTGAGCGGCATTTCTACGCCACCTGGGACGGCGATGCCGGCTTCAATGTCTACACGCCGCTGGCGCTCGACGATGGCCGCTTCGTGCTGATTAACCGCGGCTTCGTTCCCTATGACCTCAAGGACCCCGCCAAGCGCCCGCAAGGGCAGGTGACGGGCAAGGTTACGGTCACCGGGTTGGCGCGCAATCCGCTGCCGGCCAAGCCGTCGACGATGCTGCCCGACAATGACGTGGCCAAGAACATCTTCTACTGGAAGGACCGCGATGCGATGGCGGCAACCGCCGGCCTGCCGGCCGGTGCCGTGCTGGTGCCGATCTTCATCGACGCCGACAAGTCGCCGAACCCCGGTGGGCTGCCGGTCGGCGGCGTCACCATCATCGATCTGCCGAACTCTCATTTGCAATATGCCTTCACCTGGTACGGCCTGGCCGCCGCCCTTGCCGCGGTTCTGATCATCAGGCTGCGCCGCCAAGTGAAGCCTGAATGATGTCAGCTGCCCTTGACAGGGTGGGGGTGCACACCTCATTTCGCCTCTGAACAACGGCCCGGATTAAATGCTTCACACCAAGACCAAGCCTCCGCTGACGATCCGGCTCTGCCAGCCGCGCGGCTTTTGCGCCGGCGTCGACCGTGCCATCCAGATCGTCGTGCTGGCGCTGAAGAAATACGGCGCGCCGGTCTATGTCCGCCACGAGATCGTGCACAACCGCTATGTCGTCGAGGGCCTGCAAAGCCTCGGCGCGGTGTTCATCGAGGAACTGTCGGAGATCCCGGCCGAGCATCGCAAGTCGCCGGTGGTCTTCTCGGCCCATGGCGTGCCGAAATCGGTGCCGGCCGACGCCCAGGCGCGCGAACTCTTCTATCTCGACGCCACCTGTCCGCTGGTGTCGAAGGTGCACAAGCAGGCGATGCGCCACCAGCGGCTCGGCCGCCATGTGCTCTTGATCGGCCATGCCGGGCACCCCGAAGTGATCGGCACGATGGGCCAGTTGCCGGAAGGCGCTGTCACGCTGATCGAGACCGAGGCAGACGCCGCGACTTTTGCCCCAGCCGACCCCGAAGCGCTCGGCTTTGTCAGCCAGACGACGCTGTCGGTCGAGGACACCGCCGGCATCCTGCGTGTGCTGCAGGAGCGCTTCCCGCACCTCAATGCGCCGGCCGCCGAATCGATCTGCTACGCCACCACCAACCGCCAGGAAGCGGTCAAGGAGACCGCTGCCGGCGCCGATCTCTACCTGATCGTCGGCGCGCCCAATTCCTCCAATTCGCGCCGTCTTGTCGAAGTGGCGGAGCGCGCCGGCGCCACCATGTCGCTTCTCGTACAGCGCGCTTCCGAAATTCCATGGAATGACATCACAGACATTTCGACGCTCGGCCTGTCGGCCGGCGCGTCGGCGCCGGAGATCATCGTCGACGAGATCATCGACGCTTTCCGCCAGCGCTTCGAAGTGACTATCGATCTCGCGATCACGGCGACCGAAACGGAGGATTTTCCAGTCATGCGGGTTCTGCGCGATGTCGAACTGACGCGGGCCGACATGGCCTTCGTCAACGGAGCCGCGTGAACAGCCCATGGCGGTCTACACCGATGTCAACGAGGGCGAACTCGGCGCGTTCCTCAAGGCCTATCCGGTCGGAGAATTGCTGTCCTACAAGGGCATTGCCGAAGGCACCGAGAATTCGAATTTTTTGCTGCACACATCGAGCGGCTCCTACATTTTGACGCTCTACGAAAAGCGCGTCGACAAGGCCGACCTGCCGTTCTTTCTTGGCCTGATGGGCCATCTCGCCCGCAAAGGCATTTCCTGTCCGCTGCCGGTGACCGCGCATGACGGCACCGTCATCGGCACGCTGGCCGGCCGTCCCGCAGTCATCATCACTTTCCTCGAAGGCCTGTCGCTGCGGCGGCCGACAGCGGCGCATTGTGCAGAGGTCGGCAAGGCGCTGGCCGCCCTGCATCTGGCCGGCCAGGACTTTGCGATGACCCGCGACAACGCGCTCGCCATCGATGGCTGGCGCAAGCTCTGGAACGCCTCACGCGAGCGCGCCGACGAGGTCGAGCCGGGGCTGGCGGCCGAGGTCGATGCCGATTTCGCCGATCTTGAACGTCATTGGCCGCAGGACCTGCCGACGGGCATCATCCATGCGGATCTGTTCCCCGACAATGTCTTCTTCCTCGGCGAGAAACTGTCCGGACTCATCGACTTCTATTTCGCCTGCAACGACCTCTACGCCTATGACGTCGCCACCTGCCTCAACGCCTGGTGTTTCGAGAAGGATTTCTCCTTCAATCTCACCAAGGGCACGGCGCTGCTGGCCGGCTATCAGAGCGTGCGGCCGTTGGGCACTGCCGAGAAGGCGGCGCTGCCGATGCTGGCGCGAGGCTCGGCTCTGCGCTTCATGCTGACCCGGCTCTATGACTGGCTGACCGTTCCCGATGGCGGGCTGGTCATGAAGCGCGATCCGACCGAATATATCCGCCGCATGCGCTTCCATCGCGCGATCAGGTCTCCTTCGGAATACGGACTGACATGACCAAGCAGGTTGAAATCTTCACCGACGGCGCCTGCTCGGGCAATCCAGGTCCCGGCGGCTGGGGCGCCATCCTGCGCTTCAACGGCAAGACCAAGGAATTGTCGGGCGGCGAGGCCGAGACGACCAACAACCGCATGGAGCTGCTCGCCGCCATCTCCGCGCTGAACGCGCTGAAGGAGCCGTGCGCCGTCGAGCTTCACACCGACAGCAAATATGTCATGGACGGCATTTCCAAATGGATCCATGGCTGGAAGAAAAACGGCTGGAAGACCGCCGACAAGAAGCCGGTCAAGAACGGTGAGCTGTGGCAGGCGCTGGACGAGGCCAACAGGCGTCACAAGGTGACCTGGAACTGGGTCAAGGGCCATGCCGGCCACACCGAGAACGAACGCGCCGACGAACTCGCAAGGGAAGGCATGGCACCGTTCAAGAAGGGCTCGGCCGCATCTGCAACGCCGAAGCCCGCAGCGGCGCTGATGCCGGCCGCGCCGGCGAAGCAGCCGGCGGCCCCAAAGGCGCGGCGCTCGACCCAGAGCTATTGAGTTCAGGCTTCCCGGCAGGAAGATCTCACCTGTGCCGATTGCATACTACATCACCCATCCCCAGGTTCAGATCGATGCCAACATTCCCGTACCGGAATGGGGGCTGTCCGAGATCGGACGGGCACGGGCATCAGCCATGCTCGACCAACCATGGGTCGGCCAAATCCGCCGCGTCGTCTCGTCGACCGAGCGTAAGGCGATCGAAACCGCTGAGATACTGGCCAGACATCTCGGCCTTACGGTCGAGCTGCGCGAACGCATGCATGAGAACGACCGGTCGGCAACCGGCTTCCTGCCGCCGCCGGAGTTCGAAGCGGTCGCCGACCAGTTCTTCGCCAACCCGCACAAAAGCATTCGCGGCTGGGAGCGGGCCATCGATGCCCAGCAGCGTATTGTCAGCGAGGTCGAAACAGTGCTCGGCACCGCCGGCAGTGGCGATATTGCCTTCGTCGGCCATGGCGGCGTCGGAACACTGCTGCTGCTTTCGCTCAGTGGTCGCGAAATCGGCCGCGAGGCGGACCAGCCGGCCGGCGGCGGCAACTACTTCGGCTACGATGTCGGCATACGTCGCGTCGTCCACGGATGGTGGCCGATAGACAAGCCGCGCCACGGTAATTGATGGCCGGAAGCCAGCAATTCTAGGCTTTGGCTTAAAGTCGATTTCATCCCTGGGTGAAAGAACGGCGCAATCGATCCTGGCGATGAGGCGCGGCGATGTTCGGGCGCAGGACTTTCGGCAAGCAGCAGCACAGCTTTGCCGATCTCAAGAAAATGATGCGTCCGACGCCGGATGCCGACGGCGTGACGCGCGTTTTCTCAAAAGAGCTCTGGGACGATCCGAAGATCGGTACCTTCCTGCGTGAGGCCGGCTTCGCACCGGACGACCAGCGCAATATCATGCGCACGGCGGATGATTACATCGCCCTTTTCGCCGCGGCGAGAGACCGGCTTCAGCAGCGCACCGAGGCCTTCAACGCCGAGATGGCGGCACGCAAGGGCTATTGCCGGGCCGCGCCCTTTTTTTGGTCATCGACCAGTCGATCTGGGACGGCGAACATGGCGCCTTCCTCTATGCCCAGATGGATCTCGTCGGCTTCGACGAATGGAGTGTCGTGATGCTGGCGGCGGATGCGCGGACAACGCAGTCATGCGGCCTGCCGGCTCACCCAGGCCCGGTGCCGGCGCTTACCCAGGCAATGACCGGGCACGTGGTCCGATGGAAGGCGCGCTATGAATTCGCGCTGGAAGAATTCGGCGTCACCGCCACCGGCGGTCGCAGCATCACGCGGGAGCAGTTCGAGGCAGAGAAAGACGCGCTGCGTCAGGAGATCGTCGACACCGTAGCCGCGATGAAGCCGCGCGTGACCAGCGAATAGAACCTGTCCTCAGCGGATCAGCAGGGCAGTGCCGTAAAGGCCGAGTGCGAATACCGTATGCGAGATCACGTTGAAGGCGCGGATCTGCATCGGGTTGGGGCGCTTTGAAGCCGCCCAGCCGGCGCCCATGCCAGGCGCCAGCAGGAACCAGCCGGCGCCGATGGTGATCATGCCAAGGATGAAGGCCGGCAGAAAGGTCGGTGCGTCCAGCCAAGCTCTGCCCACCAGAGCCACCAGGATGAAGCCGTAGACGATGCCGGTGAAATAGTGGAAGGCCCACCCCAGCGCGTGCTCGTGCGCATAGGGCGCGGCCTTGGCGATATCATCGTGGAAGACCTTGCCGTCCTTGAGGTGCCAGACCCAGCGGCCGGGCGGCCCCCAGTTCGGGCGCGGCTGGCCGAGCGCCAGATGCAGGAACATCGCCCAGAGATCCATCAGCACCGTGGCGCCGATGCCGATCGCAACACTGCGCCAGATGATGTCAAACATCGTCGAGGTCCCCCAAAAGCAGGCAATCCGGCAGGAAGCGCGCGGTGGTCAGGCCATGGCGCGCATAGCCCACGCGGCTGCCGCTATTTAGAGCTGGCTCAGAATGTGAGCGGCACCGGATGTGTCTACACCGGGCTTGGTCTCGACATTGAGCGCGGTGACCTTGCCATTGTCGACGATCATCGAGAAGCGTCTCGCGCGTAGCCCCATATCGTTGCTTACGAAATCGAGGCCGACCGACTTGGCGAAGTCGCCAGTCCCATCGGCGAGATAGAGGATCTTGCCTTCACCGCCGGTGAAATTCGCCCAGGCGCCCATGACGTGGACGTCGTTGACCGAGACGACGGCGATGGTGTCGACGCCGCGCGCCAGGATGGCGTCGTGGTTTTCGAGATAACCCGGCAGATGGTTGTTGCTGCAGGTCGGCGTGAAGGCGCCGGGAACGCCGAACAGCACCACCTTCTTGCCCGCAAAAATCTCGGCCGAGGTGATCACCTTGGCGCCGTCGGCGGTCATTTCCTTGAAGGTCGCATCGGGTAGTTTGTCGCCAACGGCAATCGTCATGATGGTCCTCGTGTGAAAGCAGGGAAGGTTTCTTGCGATAGCGAAATCGGGTATCTCCCGCAACCGCCGACAAGGCCTGGATCAAGGGAAAGCCTGGATCGGGTATGTATCAAGGGAAAGGCAAAACGCCCTCGACCGCGCCTTCCGCACTTGTCAGCGTGTAATACAACCCGCCATCGGTCGGTGTCGTCGACGGCCGGTCGAGGATCGGTACGGTAAACACCAGCCGGCCGTCCTTTTCGCTGCGCGCAGGCGCCCCGAACATGTAATCGCGTTCGCCGGCGACGAAGAAATCCGCCGCCTCCGGATCTCCGGGAAAGGTCGCCTCGACGATCAGCGTCTCGTGGTTGCCGGGCAGGACCTTGATGCCGAAATCAGCCTTGGCGGGGGCGGGCAAGGTGGCAAGGGCCGCCTTCACCAGGGCCGCATCCTCGGCATTGTCGGGATCGGCGGCGGGATCGACGCTTAGCCGCGTCTGCACCGGAATGCAGATGGTCTCGCAGATGCCGAGAAAGATGTCGGCATCGATGACGGCCGTATCCCCAGGCGAGGACAGGGTGAACGTCACCGGCAGCGAAACCGGATGGTTGTAGCCGGCCCACTTGCCATAGCCGTCGTCATGACGCTGCGGCGGCGGGAAGGAAAGCGCCGCATCGGTGATGTTGGTGCTGGCCGAGACGTCGATCTGCGGTGGCACCCCGGCGTCGCCCGGATCGCGCCAGTACGTCTTCCAGCCGGGCTTGAGCGCAATGTCGAGCACGCCATGGATGCGCCCGGCGTCGTCGGCCTTGCCTGATGTCACCAGCCGCACCTTGCCGCCTTCGCTGCTATACCAGTCCGAAGAGGAAGCCGTGGCGGGAAGGGCTGCTCCGCATCCGATGGCGGCGCTGAGCAGCAGGATTTTCAAGCTTTGCATGGCGGTGATTTGATCGTCAGTTCATGGCCGCGCAATGTTTTCATGGCGCTCTGCGTATCATATTTGCGTGACTTTCGGGCGAGGAACAGTCGAGTTCAAGCGATCAGCCGGATTAAGTTGGCAATCAGGAATCCGTTGCTCCAGCTATTGGGCTTTGGGCGAATCGCGCGCGGCGCATCTTTTCGGCGTCCCGGAAACGCGTTACGCTCCCTCCATGGACTTGTTGCGGCACAAGAAGACGGCCGGCGGACGCGGCTTTCTCGACGACCAGTTCCTGATTGCCATGCCCGGCATGAAGGACGACCGCTTCACGCGCTCGGTCATCTATATCTGCGCGCACAGCGACGAAGGCGCGATGGGCCTGATCATCAACCAGACGCAGCAGATGCTGTTTCCCGATCTTCTGGTGCAGCTCGGCATCATGAACGAGCAGGAGGCGATCAGGCTGCCGGCGCAGGCCCGCGACTTCGTCGTGCGCAATGGCGGCCCGGTCGATCGCAGCCGCGGTTTCGTCTTGCACTCCGGCGACTACCGGGTGGAATCCTCGCTCACCGTCTCCGATGATATCTGCCTCACCGCGACCGTCGACATCCTGCGCGCCATCTCGTCCGGTCGCGGCCCGCGGCGCGCGCTGATGGCGCTCGGCTATTCCGGCTGGGGCGCCGGTCAACTGGAAACAGAGATTGCTGAGAATGGCTGGCTGACCTGCCCGGCGACGCCAGAACTTCTGTTCGACACCGACATCGAACGCAAATACGACCGTATCCTGGCCACCATCGGCATCGACCTGGCGCATTTGAGCCTGGCGGCGGGGCACGCCTGACCTATCACCTGATCCAGAGGCCAAACGGCCTCTAAGCCTGCGTCATCGGATACTGCTCTTTCAGCGCTTTCAGCACCTGGTCGCCCGGCATCGGGGCGCCGAACATGAAGCTCTGCACGTATTCGCAGCCCATCTGGCGCAGTTCCAGTGCATCGCTTTCGTCGGAAATACCCTCGGCCACCACCGACAGGCCGAGCTCATGCGCCATGTTGACCATGGATTTGAGCAGCACCGCACGCTTCGGCGTCGCGTCGTCGACGAAGCTCTTGTCGATCTTGATGGTATCGAAGGGGAAGCGCGTCAGGTAGGCGAGCGACGAATAGCCGGTGCCGAAATCGTCGAGCGACAGGCCGATGCCGAGCTGCTTCAGCTTGGTCAGCACATGCGAGGTCTGCTCGGGATTGTCCATCACCAGCGATTCGGTGAGTTCGAGCCTGAAGCAGCGCGGCTTCAGATTGGCGCGCGCGATGACCGAGCGGACATCGCTGACCAGGTCGCGGCGGATCAGCTGGCGGCTGGACAGGTTGACCGACACCGATAGCGGCGTGTCGCCGATCTGCTTTTGCCAGCCGGCGAGGTCCTCGGCCGCCTGCTGCATGGCAAACAGGCCTAGCTGTACGATCAGACCGCAGCTTTCGGCGACCGGAATGAAATCGCCCGGCGGGATCATGCCGCGGCGCGGATGGTCCCAGCGCAGCAGCGCTTCGAAGCCGGCAATGCTGCCATCCTCCAGCCGCACGATCGGCTGGTAGGCAAGGGTGAACTCGCGCCGCTCGATGGCGCGGCGCAGATCGGATTCGAATTGCAGACGGTCGGTACCGACGGTGCGGAAGGCCGGCCTGAAAGGCTCGATCCTGTCGCCGCCGAAGCGTTTGGCCTGGTGCATGGCAAGCTCGGCGTCCTTGACCATGTCCTCGGCCGAAGTCTGCGCCGAAGTCCAGGTGATCAGGCCGATCGAGGCAGTCAGCACGATCTCGCGCTTGGCGAAGGTGATCGGGTTGTTGATGGCGTGCTTGATGGCGTCCGCCACCGCGGCGATGCGGGCAGGGTCCTGTTCGGACAGCAGCATCAGCGCAAACTGGTCGCCGGCAAAGCGCGACAGCGAATCCTTCGGCTTCAGCAGCCGGTGCAGGCGGCGCGCAATGGTGAGCAGGATGGTGTCGCCGGCCGAGATGCCGAGCCCGTCATTGACCTGCTTGAACCGGTCGATGTCGATGACGAAGACGGTCGGGCGCACCTTTTCTTCGGTGCGCGCGATCGAGATGATGGCTTCCAGCCGGTTCATCAGAAGTTCGCGGTTGGGCAGCCCGGTCAGATTATCGTGAACAGCGTCGTGCAGCAGTCTTTCCTCGGACTTTTTCTGCTCGGTGACGTCAACCATGGTGCCGACGCAGCGAATCACTTCGCCGTCCGAGCCGATCACCGGCCGCGCCCTCAGCAAGAACCAGTGGTAATGCCCGTCGGCGCCGCGCAGGCGGAAATTCTGCGACACCCGGCCACGCCGGTGTTCGAGCACCACGTCGAGCGTGGTGCGGAAGGTATCGCGGTCGTCGGCGTGCAGCACCGGCAGCCAGTTGCGGGCGGCACCCCCCAGGCTGTTGGGCGCAAGGCCAAGCTGAATGCTGACATCGGGCTTGGTGACGACGCGGTCGCGCAGAACGTCCCAGTCCCACACCGTGTCGCCGGAGCCCGCCACCGCCAGCGCCTGGCGCTCGAGATCGGAGAACAGGCCTTGATGCAGCGCGCCGCCGGCAAAGGCATGCTGCATGACGGTGAAGCCGATCAGAAGGATGATCAGGATCAGCCCGCCGCCCAGAGCCGGCTGGGCGATGTCGTTGTCGAGCATGCCGGTGATCGCCATCCACGATCCGCATAGCCAGAGCAGCACCATGACCCAACTGGGCACCAGCATGATAGCTCGATCATAGCCACGGATACCGAGCAGGATGATCAGGCCGAGCCCGGTTAGCGCGGTGGCGGCGAAGGACAGCCGGGCAATGCCGGCAGCGACGGCCGGATCGACGATGGCGACACCCGCGATCAGCACCAGGCCAAGGATCCAGACCACCGCGCCATAGCTGAAATGGCCGTGCCATCGGTTGAGGTTGAGATAGGCGAACAGGAACACCACGAAGGTCGCCGCAAGCGCCACCTCCGTTCCCGCCCGCCACATCTGCTCATTGCCGGGCGATATCTCTATGATCTTGTTCAGAAAGCCGAAATCGACGCAGATATAGGCAAGCACTGCCCAGGCGAGGGCCGCGGTCGCCGGGAACATCGAGGTTCCCTTGACCACGAACAGAATGGTCAGGAACAGCGCCAGCAGGCCGGCAATGCCGATGACGATGCCGCGAAACAGCGTGTAGGAATTGACCGAGTCCTTGTAGGCCTCCGGCTCCCAGAGATAGACTTGGGGCAGCTTGGGCGAGGCGAGTTCGGCGATGAAGGTGATCACCGTTCCCGGGTTCAGCGTCACCCGGAACACATCGGCGTCGGGGCTCGACTGGCGGTCGAGCGCGAAGCCCTCGCTGGGTGTGATCGCGGCGATGCGGGTGGCGCCGAGATCGGGCCAGAAGATGCCGGAATTCACCAGCCGGAAATGCGGCGCCACGATCAGCCGGTCGAGCTGCTGGTCGGTGGTGTTGGCGAGCGCGAACACCGCCCAGTCGCCGCTCGAGCGCGCGTTATTGGCCTCGACCTCGATGCGCCGCACGATGCCGTCGGGGCCGGGCGCAGTCGACACCTGGAAGTTTTCGCCCTGGTTGGGGTAGATCGTGACGGCGCGCGACAGGTCGAGCGCGACGTCGTCGCGGGCAATCTTGATCGGTTCGACGGCGAAGGCCGGGAGCGCCGCGCATAGCGTGACGACAGCCGCCAGAACGAAGGCCAACAGCGACCCGTTTCGCAGGAAATTCGTCAAAAATCAGTCCTTCGTTCCAGCGCCGCCCGGCGGATCGTCCGCGATCCGGGCGTAGAGGTAGTGGTCCTGCCAGATGCCATTGATCCTGAGGTAGGATCGCAAAAGTCCTTCGCGCCGGAATCCGGCTTTTTCAAGCACTCGGATCGACCGGGCGTTGTCGGGAATACAGGCAGCTTCGATCCGGTGCAACCTCAGCGTATCAAAGGCGAAGCGGCAGACGACCTTGACCGCGTCGGTCATCAGGCCGCGGCCGCCAAACCTCTCGCCGATCCAGTAGCCGACATGGCCGCTTTGCGAGACGCCGTGGCGGATGTTACCCAGCGTAATGCCGCCGGCAAGCTTGCCGCTCGCCTTCTCGAAGATGAAGAAGGCGATCGCGGTTCCTTGTGCATAGTCTTCGCGGTAGCGGCCGATGCGCAACCGCCAGGCGGTGCGGTCGAGTTCGTCGGGCGTCCAGCGCGGCTCCCACGGTTCGAGGAAGCCGCGGCTTTCGCCGCGCAGCGCCGACCATTCGCGATAGTCGTTGGTGTAGGGCACGCGCAGCGTGACCCGGTCGCCCTTCAGTGCCGGCAGGTCGCGGCGAAAGAAAGGGAGCGCGAACACGGGGCGCGCCTTGAGGGGGCTTAGACGGCGAGCTTGCGGGCCGTGGTGTGCGTGCCCGCAAGCGAATCGAGGATCGCCTCATAGGGCGCGAGCGTACCCACGGGGCCGACGGCGGTCAGCGTCGGCTTGGTCGAAAACAGCCGTGACGACAGGTCGGTCAGCCGCTCGATAGTCAGCGCCGACAGCCGTTCCATCAACTCCTCCTTGGCGATCGGTCGGCCGAACAGAAGCAGCTGCCTGGCGATCTGCGAGGCGCGGCTGGCCGGGCTTTCCGCCGACATGATCAGTCCGGCGCGGTATTGCGCGCGTGCCCGGTCGAGTTCTTCCTGCAGGATGTTCTCGCCGGCCTTTTGTAATTCGTCGATGACGACAGGCACCAGTTCGGCAATGTCGCTCTGTCCGGTCGCGGCATGGACGCCGAAAATGCCGGTATCGGAAAAACCCCAGTGGAAGGCATAGACGGAGTAGCACAGGCCGCGCTTTTCGCGCACCTCCTGGAACAGGCGCGAAGACATGCCGCCGCCGAGGATCATCGACAGCACCTGCGAGGCGTAGAAGTCGCGCACGTGATAGGCGCGGCCTTCGAAGCCGAGCACGATCTGCGCGTCCATCAGGTCGCGATCCTCACGGAAATCGCCGCCGACATACTGCGCATATTGCGGCATCGTGCTGTCGGCCTTGCTGCGGAAGCCGCCGAGCTGCTTTTCCACCTCGCGCACGAAATTGTCGTGCTTGATGTCGCCCGCTGCCACGATCACCATGCGCTCGGCGCCATATTGGCGTTCGATGAAATCGTGCAGCTGTTTGGAGGTGAAGGATTTGACGGTTTCCGGCGTGCCGAGGATCGAGCGGCCGATCGTCTGGTGGCGGAACGCCGTCTCGGTGAAACGGTCGAAGACGATGTCGTCGGGCGTGTCGTGCGCGGCACCGATCTCCTGCAGGATCACATGCTGCTCGCGCTCCAGCTCCTGCGGGTCGAATTCGGACTCCTGCAGGATGTCGGCAAGGATATCGACGGCCAGCGGCACGTTGTCGGACAGCACCCTGGCATAGTAGGATGTCGTCTCGACGCTGGTGGCGGCGTTGATCTCGCCGCCGACATCCTCGATTTCCGAGGCGATTTCGAAGGCGGTACGCCTTTTCGTGCCCTTGAAGGCCATATGCTCGAGCAAATGGGCCATTCCGTGCTCTTCGTCACGCTCATTGCGAGCGCCCGACTTGACCCAGGCACCAAGGGCAACGGATTCGAGGCTTGGAAGGGTTTCGGTGGCGACTGTCAGGCCGTTCGACAGACGGCTTACCTCAACACCCATATGGCAATTACTCCCTAACGCGCTGCCCTTGAGTGGCGGCTCACGTAATCTTCCACCATTTTCAGGTCGGATGGAAGTACCGTGTATTTTTCGTCGGCTGACATCAAGGACCCCAGCCATGCAGGCAGGGCCGGCGACACGCCGCAGGCGGCTTCGACAGCCGCCGGGAACTTGGCCGGGTGGGCCGTGCCCAGCACCACCATCGGCACTGCGCCGTCAGCCTTGCCGGCGGCGACATGCACGGCCGCGGCCGTATGCGGGTCGAGCAGGTAGTTGCTTGATTCCAGCGTCGAACGGATGGTGGCGGCGACCTCGCTCATATTAGCCCGGCCGGCGTCGAATTCCGACCGCATCCTGGCCATTTCAGCCGTTTCGATGGTGAAGGCGCCGGACTGTTTCAGCCCGGCCATATAGCGCCGCACCGTCTCGGCATTGCGGTCGGAGGCCTCGAACAACAGCCGCTCGAAATTCGACGACACCTGGATGTCCATCGAAGGCGACGTCGTCGCAAACACACCTTTGGTGCGGTATTCGCCGGTCGCGAAGGTGCGCGCCAATATGTCGTTGTCGTTGGTGGCGACGATAAGCCGCGCTATCGGCAGGCCCATCCTCTTTGCGGCATAACCGGCGAAAATGTCCCCGAAATTGCCTGTCGGCACGGTGAAGGAAATGGGCCGGTCGGGTGCGCCCAGCGAAAGCGCCGAGGAGAAATAGTAGACGATCTGGGCCATGATGCGGGCCCAGTTGATCGAATTGACGCCCGACAGCGACACTCCATCGCGGAAGGCATGGTCGTTGAACATATCCTTCAGCAACCCCTGGCAATCGTCGAAATTGCCTTCGATGGCCAGCGCCTGGACGTTGGCGGCGGTCGATGTCGTCATCTGCCGCTGCTGCACCGGCGAGACGCGGCCATGCGGGAACAGCACGAAGATATCGGTGCGGTCGCGGCCGGCAAAGGCGTCGATGGCCGCACCGCCGGTGTCGCCCGAGGTGGCGCCGACGATCGTGGCGCGCTGGCCGCGCTCGGCCAGCACATGGTCCATCAGCCGGGCAAGCAGCTGCATGGCGACGTCCTTGAAAGCCAGCGTCGGACCGTGGAAGAGTTCGAGGATGAAGGTGTTAGGGCCGGTCTGCACCAGCGGGCAGACGGCCTGGTGGCGGAAAGTGGCATAGGCTTCGCGCACCAGGCGTTCGAAAACGGGTGCGGCGATCTCGCCGCCGAGGAACGACGTCAGCACGCGGATGGCAAGGTCGGCATAGGGCAGGCCGCGCATGGCGCGGATCTCGGCTGCCGAAAACTGCGGCCACTCGCGCGGCACATAGAGCCCACCGTCACGTGCCAGTCCGGCCAGAACCGCGTCGGAAAATCCAAGCGCAGGCGCTTCCCCGCGAGTACTCACATATTGCATGTCACAGACCCGTTGCCGCTTGGCGTTTCCGTTCACCACAGAGTGGTTAATTTCTGCGCTGGCTCAGTCGCATTTTTGCCGCGCCATTGCTATAGGTCACCAGCTTTGCGAGAGGGAAGTGCAGTTTCATGGCGTTCTATTCGTTCAACCGTCGCTTTGTCGCGGGTCTGGCGCTCACCGGCTTTATGCTTGCCGCCGCCGGCTGCCAATCGAGCGACAATGGCATCCTCAACCTCGGCTTGGGCAAGAAGACCGACCCGAATGCGCCAATACCGCCGCAGGACCCCAAGGTGCTCGCCAGCCAGTTGCAGGCCTACTGCCCGAAAGTGACGGTGCGCGACGGCACCGCCTATTTCAACACCTACGCCAAGGGTGCGCCGCAGCCGAAAAAGAAAAAGGCTGACGCCGCGCAGGATGCCGAGGCCGCTGCCGCCGCGCAGACGGCGCCGGATGGCACCATCGTCGACCCGAACAAGGATCCGACCAAGATCATCTACCAGGCCTCGATTAGCGATGTGAGCCGCGATTGCAGCCGTGCCAACGGACAGTTGACGATGAAGGTTGGCGTTGCCGGCAAGATCGTGCCGGGACCGATGTTCACCCCCGGCACAATCACCATGCCGATCCGCGTCGCCGTCATGCATGGCACCGACGTGCTTTATTCGCAGATCCATCCCTATCAGATCCAGGTCAGCGATCCCTCGACCGCCACCCAGTTCGTCTTCACCGATTCCAATGTCGTCGTACCTGAGCCTTCCGCCAAGGACTACCAGGTCTATGCCGGCTATGACGAGATCGCGCCGGCGGCGGACAAGAAGTCCGGCAAGAAGAAGCGAGCTCCCGCCACGAACTAGGAAGTGCTTGGGCGGCGTCGCTGTTGCGACGGTGGCTGTCAACTCTTTGAAAGATCGACACGATCTGGTCGTGGCCCTGCAGGAATGAGCCTGCAGGCAGGTGGCGTTTGCGCCTTGGATCCTGTTGGCACTTGACTCATTCATATCTCGGCGGTTATACGTCGACCAATAGCTCGCAGGTTATTGATCCCGATGCCGGACGCCCACGACACTCTGTTCAGAACCCTTGCCGATCCGACCCGGCGGGCCATCTTTGAGCGCCTGTGCCGCCAGGGTGAGCAGACGGTGGGGGCGCTGACGGCGCAGTCCGGGGTCTCGCAGCCGGCGGTGTCGAAGCATCTCGGCGTCCTGAAGCAGGCCGGTCTGGTGCTCGACCGCCACGCCGGGCGGCAGACACACTACAGCGCGCAGCCCGGCGCGCTCGCTCCCCTCAACGACTGGACCAGCAAGATGGCCGGGTTTTGGGAGAGCCGCTTCGATGATCTCGAGCACCTGCTGAAAAGGATGGACCAGTGAGCAAGCCGGAACTGCGCACCGTCGTCGTCGAGCGGGACATATCCTGGCCGGCGGAGAAGATCTGGCGCGCGTTGACGCAGCCGCATCTGATGGAGGAATGGCTCATGAAGAACGATTTCAAGCCCGTCATCGGCCACAGCTTCAATCTTCGCGGCGACTGGGGCGGCGTGCTGGACTGCGAGGTCCTCGCCATCGAGCAAAACAGGACGCTGTCCTACAGCTGGGATTTTGCGCATGAGGATGCGGCCTACAATCTGAAGAGCGTGGTGACGTTCACACTCACGCCCACCAGCACGGGCACTCATCTGCGCGTCGAGCAGTCGGGCTTCCGTCCCGATCAGAAGCAGGCCTATGGCGGCGCCCGGGCCGGGTGGCAGCAATTCCTCACCAAGCTGGAGCAGGTTCTGGCAAAGCCAGATTGAAGCCTGCCGGCACAATTCAACGCCATGCCCCGATCGCCGGGTCACCGAGCACAAAGGAGAAAATCGATGAAGATCAAGCTGGCCAGCGTCTATGTGGACAACCAGGACAACGCACTGCGCTTCTATACCGACGTGCTGGGCTTTTCCGTGAAGGCCGACTTCAGCAATGGGCCTTTTCGTTGGCTGACGGTAACCTCACCCGACGAGCCCGAGGGAACCGAACTGCAACTCGCGCTCAACGACAATCCGGCCGCCAAAACCTACCAGCAGGCCATCTTCAAACAGGGGCAGCCCGCGCTTATGTTGTTCACCGACGACATCAAGGGCGACTACGAGCGCATCAAGGGGCGCGGCGGTGCGTTTGCCATGGCGCCGACCGAAGTGACTGGCTCGACCATTGCCCAGCTCAACGACAACTGCGGCAATCTCATCCAGATCACCCAGCTGGCGCGCTGGTAAGCGCTCGTTTTCAGGTGGAGGTGGCAATGAACTGGAGCAAGTGGATAAGGCAAACCCACCGTTGGCTGTCGATCATCTTTACGGCGACCGTGGCAGCCAATTTCATCACAATGGCATTCGGGCAGCCTCCGGCATGGGTGGTCTATTCGCCGTTGCCGCCGCTCTTCCTGCTGCTGTTCAGCGGGCTCTACATGTTCGTGCTGCCCTATGTCGCCCGACCGCGTGGCGAGCAGCGCGCGCAGGGGTAGGGAGGGACGGTGGCCAGGGTGACCAGACAATCGAAGGCGGCAAAGCCGGCTCCAGCCAAGCCAGCGCCAGCCAAGCCGGCGCTGCTTTCAGGCGGCAACCCGCAGATCCCGAAGGCCTATGGGGATGCGCCCGTGCAGGCCTATATCGCGGCCATGCCGGGCTGGAAAAGCGACGTTGGGCGCCGCCTCGACGCGCTCATCGAGTGTGCCTTCCCCGGCGTCTACAAGGCCGTCAAATGGAACTCGCCGCTCTACGGCATCGAGGGCGGCGGCTGGTTCCTCAGCCTGCATTGCTTCACCAACTACGTCAAAGTCGCCTTCTTCCGCGGCATGTCGCTGGATCCCACTCCTCCCGGCGGGTCGAAACAGAAGGAAGTGCGCTATCTCGACATTCATGAAGGCGAAGAGATCGACGAAGCCAGGTTTGTCAGCTGGGTGAAGCAGGCCAGTAAATTGCCCGGCGAGAAGATGTGAACGGAGGAGACCATGAAGACCAGCGGTGCCAACAAGTCAGAGGCAGGACCTTCACCCTCCGAGCGGATAGACGCCAGAATCCGCGAACTGGACGATTGGCGGGGCAAAACGCTCGCCAGCCTGCGCAAGACCATCCTCGACGCCGATCCTGAAATCATCGAGGAGTGGAAGTGGATGGGAAGCCCGGTGTGGTCATGCGACGGCATGATCGCCGTCGGCAACGCGCATAAGGACAAGGTGAAGCTTACCTTTTCCCACGGCGCCAGCCTGCCGGATCCAGACGGGCTGTTCAACAACGGGCTGAACGGCAAGGTGTGGCGCGCCATCGATGTGTCCGAGGGCGAGGAGATCGATGCGGATGCCCTGAAAGCGCTCGTCCGCGCCGCGATTGCCTATAACAGGGCAAAGAAAAGACCGGCGCGAGCCAGGTCGGCCAAAGCCAAGGACTGAGTTGACTCAGGCGTCCGACCACTCCGACAGAGCGGCAATCACGCTTTTCAGTTCGGCCCAGCGACGGATGACCGTTTCGGCGCCGGCCTCCGTCAGCGCATCGGCATGGCCGGGATAGCTGTGCGCGGCTCCGGTGAAGCCGATCACGCGCATGCCGGCAGCCCTGGCGCCGGCGACGCCATGCACGGAATCCTCGATGACAAAGGTGTTTGCCGGATCGGCATTGAGTTTCTCCGCCGCGACCAGGAACACGTCAGGGGCTGGCTTGGTCTTCTTGCTCGGTATCTCCAGCGCTGAAAAGATCCGGCCGGCGAAGAACGGCAGCAGGCCCACTTTCTCCAGCATGAACTCGATCCGCTCGGAGCGCGAGTTGGAGCAGACGCAGCGCGGCGCGGTGACCGCGGCGACCGCTTCGCGCGCTCCGTCGATGGCGCGCACGTCGCTGCGCAATTTGCGGTCGACCAGCTCTTCGGCGCGGTCGATCATCGAGGCCTGGAACGGGATTGCGGATTTCTCCTCGACCCGCATCATGATGTCCTTGAAGGTCAGCCCGGCATAGGTTTCGGCGATCTCCTCGGCCGATATTTCGAAGCCGGCGAGTGTCAGCAGTTCGGCCTCGACGCGGGCGGCGATGATTTCGGAATCGACGAGCACGCCGTCGCAATCGAAGATGACAAGATCTGGCTGGGGCATGGCAATCCGGAACTGGGGAAGGAGGGGCAAGCCCGGCAGGGCTTGAGCCGCGCGGCATACACCAACAGGCCGGCTCGCGCAAATGAACGAGGCCGATACCATCGGTCCGGTCCTTCCCTTCACGGAATATTTACGCTGATCGGTAACCATAACGGGGAGTAAACAGTAACGCGTGCCTTGGGTGTAAACATGTCTGCCGTGCGTCTTCTCGACGACCTCTCCCACGCCCCCCAGCAATCCGAATGGCTGGACACGATTCTCAAGGGCGACTGCGTTGCCGCACTTGACCGGCTGCCGGAAAAGTCCATCGACGTCATCTTCGCCGATCCGCCCTACAATCTGCAGCTCGACGGCGACCTGCACCGGCCCGACCAGTCCAAGGTCGATGCCGTCGACGACGACTGGGACCAGTTCGAGAGCTTCGAGGCCTACGACGCCTTTACCCGCGCCTGGCTTTTGGCGGCGCGCCGCGTCCTGAAGCCCAATGGCACCATCTGGGTTATCGGCTCCTACCACAACATTTTCCGGGTCGGGGCCAAGATGCAGGATCTCGGCTTCTGGATCCTCAACGATGTCGTCTGGCGCAAGACCAATCCGATGCCGAACTTCCGTGGCCGCCGCTTCCAGAACGCGCATGAGACCATGATCTGGGCCTCGCGCGACCAGAAGGGCAGGAGCTATACGTTCAACTACGAAGCGATGAAGGCGTCGAACGACGACATCCAGATGCGTTCCGACTGGCTGTTTCCGATCTGCACCGGCGGCGAGCGGCTGAAGAACGACAATGGCGACAAGCTGCATCCGACGCAGAAGCCGGAAGCGCTGCTTGCCCGCATCATGATGGCCTCGACCAAGCCCGGCGACATCGTGCTCGACCCGTTCTTCGGCTCCGGCACCACCGGTGCCGTCGCCAAGCGGCTCGGCCGCCATTTTGTCGGCATCGAGCGCGAGCAGGCCTATATCGACGCCGCCAATGAGCGCATTGACGCCGTGCGTCCGCTGGAAGGCGCCGATCTCACCGTACTCACCGGCAAGCGCGCGGAGCCGCGCGTCGCCTTTGTCAGCCTCATCGATACCGGGCTGATGACCCCAGGCGCCACGCTTTACGACTCAAAGAAGCGCTGGGCGGCCAAGGTCCGCGCCGACGGCACGGTGGCGATCGGCGACAGCGCCGGCTCGATCCACAAGATCGGCGCCGAAGTGCAGGGGCTGGACGCCTGCAATGGCTGGACTTTCTGGCACTATGAGCGCAGCGGCGGCCTGACCCCGATCGACGAACTGCGCCGCATCGCCCGCCTCGGCATGGAGCGGGCAGGGGCCTGATCGGCCGCTTCCCGATTGTCTCAGACTGCGATCCCAAAACGCTCAAGGTCCGCCTTGAGCGTTTTTGCGTCCGTGAACAGCACTGCCTGCCAGCCGGCGGCCTTGGCGCCGTCGACATTCCTGGGGCTGTCGTCGATGAACAGCGTCGCGGATGGATCGAGACCGAACGCGGCGACGTGGTGGTCGTAGATGGCGCGGTCGGGCTTGATCTCACGGATATCGGCCGACACGGTGACGCCGCGCGGGCGGCTGAGAAAGTCGAAACGCTGCCGGGCCTCGGCAAGCGTGTCGGCGGCGAAATTGGTCAGCATGGTCACGTCGTGGCCGCTTTCGATCAGGCCGAGCATGATGGCGACGCTGTCCTCATAGGCATGCGGCACCATCTCGTGCCAGTGGCTGCGGAAATTGCGAATGTTTTCAGCGTGATCGGGGTGCTCCGCGATCAGCAGCGCCTCCGCCTCTTCCCACGTCCGGCCACGGTCCTGCTCGATGTTCCAGTCATGCGTGCAGACATTGTCGAAGAACCACTTGCGCTCCTCGGCATCCGGGATCAGGCGGCTGAACGGAATGTTCGGATCGTAGTGGATCAGCACGCGGCCGATGTCGAACACGATGTGGCGGATTTCAGTCATTTTTATCCCTTCGAGGCGAGCTTCTTTTTGGTCGCGCCCGGTATCGCCGCTTCGATGACCTTTTTCATGACGGTCGGCAGCGCTTCCCCGGAAATGTCGTGGGCCAGCGACCAGAAATACCCATCAGGAGCATCACTTCCGATGTGGGCGTGAAAGACTTCGAGTTCGAGCGCGAAATGGGTGAAGACATGCGCGATCTTACCGGCGCGCCGCCAGTCGACGGGGAAGGGCGCCGCGTCCGCAGTTGTCGCGCCGTCGATCCGTGCGGTCCAGCCGGTGGTCGGCACTTCGGTCATGCCGCCGAGCAGGCCTTTGTCCGGCCGCTTGCGCAACAGGATGGCGCCGTCGCCGCGCTCGGCAACGAAGGCAGCGCCGCGTCTGAGCGGCTTGTCGGCCTTCGGCAAGCGAACCGGAAAGCGCTCGGGATCGCCGGACAGGATGGCGCTGCAATCCTCGCGCAACGGACACAGTATGCACCGCGGCCGTTTTGGCGTGCAGATCGTGGCGCCGAGGTCCATCATCGCCTGGGCGAAGTCGCCCGGCCTTGTCTGCGGCACCAGTCTTTCGACCAGCGCGCGGATTTCGGGCTTTGCCTCGCTGAGCGGCGTTGCGATCGAATAGAGTCGCGATATGACGCGTTCGACATTGCCGTCGACGACCGCCGCCGGGCGGTCGAAGGCGATTGCCGCGATCGCCGCCGCCGTGTAGGCGCCGATCCCCGGCAATTCCCTCAATCCCGTTTCATTATCCGGAAATCGCCCACCTTGCCCCGCGACGAGATCGGCGCAGGCCTTGAGGTTGCGCGCCCGCGAATAATAGCCGAGCCCGGCCCAGGCCTTCATCACATCCTCGGTCGGTGCCGCAGCCAATGCCACGACATCAGGCCATTTCTCGACAAAAGCGCGAAAATACGATTTTACCGCTTCGACCGTGGTCTGCTGCAGCATCACTTCCGACAGCCAGATACGGTAGGGATCCGGCAGCACGCCACCCACAGCCGCGCGCGGCGTGATCCGCCATGGCAGTTCGCGGTGGTGCGCGTCGTACCAGCCGAGCAGGCGGAGATCGATGTCTCCGGACGCGGCTTTGCTGCTGTCATGGGATGCGGCCTTGCGGGTCTGTTCGTGCAGTGCCATTGATCGCGGGCTGGTTCTTTGGTTGGTAAGGTCTGGGCTGGTGAGGAGCGTGGCTGGAGAACGTACATGGCAGGGAGAACGCCCTACGGCAATCCCGTTCCGGTGAGCGATCTCGCGACCCAGATTCTCGATCCCGTGCTGCGCAAGCGGGCGGGCATTTCGATCGGCCTGGTGCAGTCGTGGGAAGAGATCGCCGGCCCCAGGCTCGCCGGCCATTCGCGCCCGGAAAAAATCCAGTGGCCGCGCCGCATGCATGAGGACGACCCGTTCGAGCCGGCGACACTGGTCATCGCCTGCGAAGGCATGGCCGCACTCCATCTGCAGCACGAGACCGGCGAAATCATCAACCGGGTCAACGCCTTCCTTGGTTTCAACGCAATCGGCCGCATCAGGATCGTGCAGAAGCCGGTGCTGTCAGAGAAGGCTCGGCCCAAACCGGCTCCCAGGCCGTTGACGCCTGTCGAGAAGGCCAAATTGTCCGATACGGTCGGCAAGATCGAGGATGAAGGCTTGCGCGCCTCGCTGGAGCGGCTGGGCGCCACCATTCTTGGCGAGCGCAAGCGACCAGGATAATCGGCCGGTCATGAACCCGTCACCAATCTCGCGCATTCGTGATGATGCATATAGAGTTAGCCGATTGGAATGGGGACGGCGATGCCTTAATTCCCGCCAACTCTCGCCTTTTCTAGCCTTTGCATTGCAAAATCCAACCATAGTCAGGTGATTCGCATGAACCGTAGCTTGTCCCGCAGAAACCTCCTGTCGTCGCTGGCAGCCATTCCGGCAGTGGCACTGCTCGCCGCATGCAGCGATTCCGACGAGGACGCCAAGGCTGCGGACGTAAAGCCCGCGGCGCCGGCCGCCCCTGCATCGACGCCTGCCACGCCTGCCGCGGCAAAGGTGCCGGAATCGAGCGGCGACGTCGACATGGCTCAGCTGCTGAAGCCCGGCGCTCTGCCCGACAAGCAACTCGGCAAGGACGACGCAAAGGTCACCATCGTCGAATATGCCTCGATGACTTGCCCGCATTGCGCGCATTTCGCTGCAACCACCTTCCCGGAGTTGAAAACCAAATACATCGATACCGGCAAGGCCCGCTACATCCTGCGCGAATTCCCGTTCGATCCGAGCGCCGAGGCCGGTTTCATGCTGGCGCGCTGTTCTAAGGACAATTATTTCCCGATGGTCGACGTGCTGTTCAAGCAGCAGGCCAACTGGGTTGGCGTCAACAATACCAAGGACGCGCTGCTGCAGATCTCCAAGCTCGCCGGTTTTACACAGGAGTCCTTCGAGGCCTGCTTGACGGACCAGAAACTTCTGGACGATGTGAGATCGGTCCAGAAGCGCGGCGCCGATGAATTCAAGGTCGACTCGACGCCGACCTTCTTCATCAACGGAAAGACCTACAAAGGTGCGATGTCGATTGAGGAAATATCGGCCATCATCGACCCTCTGCTCTGACGTCCAGGCGGCGCCGGAGCGACTGCGCTTCGGCGTCTGCGCATCTCTGTGTCTTCCGGGCAGGCGCGAATGAAGTTTTCGCGCCTTCGCCTCCTCGGCTTCAAGTCCTTCGTCGAACCCGGCGAGTTCGTCATCGAACGCGGCCTGACTGGCATTGTCGGGCCGAATGGCTGCGGCAAGTCGAACCTTGTCGAGGCGATGCGCTGGGTGATGGGCGAAAGCTCGTACAAGAACATGCGCGCGTCCGGCATGGACGACGTGATCTTTTCCGGCTCGGGAACGCGCCCGGCGCGCAACACCGCCGAAGTCACGCTGTTCCTCGACAATAGCGACCGCACCGCGCCCGCCGCTTTCAACGACGCCGATGAACTGCAGGTGTCGCGCCGCATCGAGCGCGAGGCAGGTTCGCTTTACCGCATCAACGGCAAGGAAGCCCGCGCCAAGGACGTGCAGCTTCTGTTTGCCGATCAGTCGACCGGCGCCCGCTCGCCCTCGATGGTCGGCCAGGGCCGCATCGGCGAATTGATCCAGGCGAAGCCGCAGGCGCGCCGCGCGCTGCTCGAAGAAGCGGCCGGCATTTCCGGCCTGCACACGCGCCGGCACGAGGCCGAGCTTCGGCTGAAGGCGGCCGAACAGAACCTTGAACGGCTGGACGATGTCGTCGGCGAACTGGAGAGTCAGATCGAAAGCCTGAAGCGCCAGGCGCGCCAGGCCTCCCGCTTCAAGAACCTGTCGGCCGATATCCGCAAGGCGGAAGCCACGCTTTTGCATCTGCGCTGGACACTGGCCAAGACCCAGGAGGGCGAGTCCCGCTCGGCACTCGCCATTGCCACTGCTCTGGTCGGCGACCGCGCCGCTGCGCAGATGGCTGCCGCCAGGGAGCAAGGCATCGCCGCGCACCGGCTGCCCGACCTGCGCGACGCTGAGGCCGCGGCCGCGGCCGCCTTCCAGCGCCTGTCGATCGCCAAGGCGCAGATCGAGGAGGAGGCCGGCCGCATCCGCGCCCGCCAGGCCGAACTCGAGCGCCGGCTGCAGCAACTCGACGGCGACATCGCCCGCGAGGAGCGCATGGTGCGCGACAATGCGGACATTCTCGAGCGCCTGCGCGAGGAAGAAGCCACGCTCAATTCCGAAAATGCCGGCGCCGCCGAACGTGAGGCCACCACGCGGGCCGCTTTCGAACAGGCCGGCGCGACGCTCGCCCAAAGTGAGGCAAAACTCGCTGCGCTGACCGCCGAACGGGCCGAAGCCGCCGCCTCGCGCAACCAGATCGAGCGTACGCTGCGCGAAACCGCCGAACGCCGCGACCGTTTTGGCCGCCAGCTGGCCGACGTCGACCGCGAACTGTCCGAGATCATCTCCAAAGTCGCCGGCTTGCCCGATCCCGCCGAGAAGCGTGCGCTGGTCGAGGACGCGCTCGCCCGGCTGGAGGAAACCGAGGCCGGCGCCGTTGCTGCCGAACAGGCGGTCGCCGAGGCGCGTGAGACTGAGAGTGCCGCCCGTCCGCCGCTGCAGGACGCCAAGGCGGAACTCGCCGGTATCGAGACCGAAGCCCGCACGCTTGCCAAGATCCTGAACGCCGCCAGCGGCGATCTTTTCCCATCCGTGCTCGAACAGCTCAGCGTCGAGCGCGGCTATGAAACGGCCCTGGGTGCTGCCCTTGGCGAAGACCTCGACGTGCCGCTCGACCGTAGCGCGCCGGTGCATTGGGGCGAAAGCCAGGTCCAGCCGGGCGATGCGGCTCTGCCGGAAGGCATCAAGAGCCTTGCCAGCGTGGTCAGCGCGCCGTCGCAGCTTGCCCGCCGGCTGGCGCAGATCGGCATCGTCGATGCTGCTGACGGCCGCCGGCTGCAGGCACTGCTTGCGCCCGGCCAGCGGCTGGTCAGCCGCGACGGTGCGCTGTGGCGCTGGGATGGACTGACCGCCAGCGCCGATGCGCCGACCGCTGCCGCGCAGCGGCTGGCGCAGAAGAACCGGCTGGCCGAGCTCGACGCCGAGGCGGTACAGGCGACGCAGATCGTGCGCGAGGCCGAAGCCGCCCTTGCCCAGACCGAACAGGCGCTGCGCCAGGCGAGCGAAGCTGAACGTAATGCTCGCCAAGCCGGGCGCGATGCCCAGCACGGGCTGGACGCCGCCCGCAACGCTTTGGCCGAGGCCGAAAAGGCCGGCGGCGAGCTGGCGAGCCGCCGTGCCGCTTTGGACGAGGCGCGGGCGCGCATCGTCGACAGCCATGAAGAGACGGCCGCTGCCTTTGCGGAAGCCGAAATGCTGCTGCAGGACGCGCCCGATCTCGGCGACTTGCAGTTGCAGCTCGAACAATCCGCCGCCAATGTCGGCAGGGACCGCGCGACCCTTGCCGACGCGCGCGCCGTCCATGAGGGTTTGAGGCGCGAGGCCGAGGCGCGCACGCGCCGGCTCGACGCCATCGGCGCCGAGCGCAGCAGCTGGCTGCAGCGTGCCGAAAACGCCTCCACCCAGATCGCCTCGCTCGGCGAGCGCAGGGCCGAAGCCGAGGCCGAACGCGAAACGCTGGCCGACGCGCCCGACGAGATCGACGCCAGGCGCCGCGCGCTGCTGTCGCAGCTGACCGAGGCCGAAACCTTGCGCAAGGCCGCGTCCGATCGTCTGCAGGAGGCAGAAAACAAGCAGGCCGAGCTGGACAAGGCCGCCACCGCGGCGATCCAGTCGCTGGCCGGTGCCCGCGAAACCCGCGTCCGCGCCGAGGAGCGGCTGACCGCGGCTGACGAACGCCGACTCGAGGTCGAGGCGCGCATCCAGGAAACGCTGAACACGCCGCCGCATCTGGTCATCCGCCATACCGGGCTGGAGGTCGACAGCCCGATGCCGGAAATGGCCGACATCGAGCGCCAGCTCGACCGGCTGAAGGTCGAGCGCGAACGGCTCGGCGCCGTCAATCTGCGCGCCGAGGAAGAGCAGAAGGAATTGTCCGACCGGCTGGAGACCATCGTTTCCGAGCGCGAGGACATTATCGAGGCGATCCGCAAGCTCAGGCAAGCCATCCAGAGCCTGAACCGCGAGGGCCGCGAGCGTCTGCTCGCCGCCTTCGACGTCGTCAACGGCCATTTCCAACGGCTGTTCTCGCATCTGTTCGGAGGCGGCACGGCTGAACTGCAGCTGATCGAATCCGACGACCCGCTCGAAGCCGGCCTCGAAATCCTGGCGCGCCCGCCCGGCAAGAAGCCGCAGACCATGACGCTTCTCTCCGGCGGCGAGCAGGCGCTGACGGCGATGTCGCTGATCTTTGCCGTGTTCCTGACCAACCCGGCGCCGATCTGCGTGCTCGACGAAGTCGACGCGCCGCTTGACGATCACAATGTCGAGCGTTTCTGCAACCTGATGGATGAGATGTCCGCCACCACCGAGACGCGCTTCGTCATCATCACCCACAACCCGATCACCATGGCGCGCATGAACCGGCTGTTCGGCGTAACCATGGCCGAGCAGGGCGTCAGCCAGCTGGTATCGGTCGATCTGCAGGCCGCCGAGGCGATGCGCGAGGCGAGCTGACGCGTCAGCTTGGCCAATGGCCTCAATCTCGGCTTTCGACTATAGCACCAATGGAATGCAGCCAATCGCCTCTGATGGCTGGCTTGGTCATGTGTCTGGAGAACGTTGTTGCCTGTACTCGTCACCGGAGCCGCGGGGTTCATCGGAAGCCATGTCTGCCATCATTTGCTGAACCGCGGCGAAGCCGTCGTCGGCGTCGACAACATGAACGACTATTACGACCTGGCGCTCAAAGAGGGCCGGCTCGCGCGTCTCAAGCCACACAAGGGTTTTTCCTTTCACCAGTTCGACATCGCCCAGCAGGGCGCGCTCGCCGATGCGCTCGCCGGGCAAGGCATCGTCAAGGTGGTGCATCTGGCAGCGCAGGCGGGCGTACGCCATTCGCTGGACAATCCCAGGCTCTATGTCCGCTCCAACGTCGTCGGCCACCTCGAAGTGCTCGAATTCTGCCGCGCGGCAGTCGGCTTCGAGCATCTGGTCTATGCCTCGTCGAGCTCGGTCTATGGCGGCAACCGCAAGGTACCATTTGCGGAAACCGACCAGGTCGACCGGCCGGTGTCGCTATACGCCGCCACCAAGAAGGCCGACGAGCTGATGAGCCATACCTACGCTCATCTCTTCGGCCTGCCGCAGACCGGGCTGCGTTTCTTCACCGTCTACGGTCCCTGGGGCCGGCCCGACATGGCCTACTGGCTGTTTACCCAGGCGATGCTGGAGGGCAGAGCGATCCGCGTCTTCAACGATGGCGAGATGTGGCGCGATTTCACCTATATAGACGACGTCGTACGCGCCATTGTCGCCGTGCTCGACAAGCCGCCGGTCGAGGCCCCGCCGTGCCGGATCTACAATGTCGGCAACAACCGCCCGGAGCGGCTCGACGATTTCATCGCCACGCTGGAGCGGCTGCTCGGCGTCAAAGCCATCCGCAACAACGAGCCGATGCAGACCAGCGATGTCGAGCAGACCTATGCCGACATGACGGCGTTGGAGCGCGATTTCGGCTTTCGCCCCAGCGTCTCGATCGAGGACGGCCTGAAGAAATTCGTCGATTGGTACCGCTCGGAATGGATGCCGAAATTGGTGATGAGATGATCGCCAGCGCCTCAGCATTCCAGAACCAGGCGATGCCAAACCGCACTGGACAGATCGGAACAAACCGCGACGCGACCTGGAAAACGCAATAACAGGAAGAACCCGTTGAGCGGTCATTGGCGGATGCGGAAAGCGCGTTAACAAGGTGCTCCGGCAACCTCAAAAAAATTTTGCAGCCCGCTCTTGAAAGGTCTCCTTGCCATTCCCAAATCGTTCGCCGTCGAGGCTTAGGCTCGACGAATATGGCGTCGCGGTCACCCCCGCGACGTAGCTTGGAAACCATGTTGCTTCACGGAGGATATGGCTATGAGAAGCTATGATTACGCCCCCCTGTATCGCACGACGGTCGGCTTTGACCGCCTCTTTGACATGCTCGATGACAGCGTGCGGTCGGATTGGCCGCCCTACAATATCGAGAAGACCGGCGAGAACGACTATCGCATTACGATGGCAATCGCCGGCTTCAGCCGCGAGGAGGTCGAGCTTACACAACACGGCCCTGAACTGATCGTAACCGGTCAGAAACAGCCCGAGGAAAGCGACCGGCAGATTCTTCACCGCGGCATGGCGACGCGAAACTTCAAACAGGTCTTCAAGCTGGCAGACTATGTGAAGGTCGCAAATGCCACACTGGAGAATGGCTTGCTGTCGGTCGACCTGGTTCGCGACATTCCCGAGGAACTGAAGCCGCGTCGGATTGACATTGGGACATCGACCGACGAGCAAGGCTCGCAGGCCAGGCAGATCAGCCAGGATACCCGGCCACAGAGTAAGGTAGCCTGACCCACCAACTCACCCTGCGGTCCCGCCTCCCGGCCGAGCCGGGAGGCCTTGATTGCGGAGAATGGAGATGACCAGGGAATCTGAAATCCTTTCACAAACCGAAGCACCAAACCCCGGCAGCATGTCGGAAATGCTGGGACATCCTGATGATGTCCTCCACCACCCCACAATGAGCATCGTCGACAAACGGGCGTTACTCGCCTCCTGGGCGTCCGACGCGCGCGCCGTCGCTGGAATGCCGATGCTGCGTCAGTTGGATGACGGTTCAATCGTGACGATTGATGCAATTGTTGGCGCTCTGAAAGCGCTCGACGGCCAACACCCTGACGAGCAGTATCGGCTTCGGACATCGTGGCGAAGGCCCATCGATCGAAGGCCGCTGAGGAGGTTGTCCCCTTGGTTTCGTCGCTTGGGGCGGGATGACGACGATGATCCGCCACCTTGTCCTGCTTTTTGCGCAATTCCGCCGAAGCGAGGCAATGGCGGCGCAACTGCCATCCCCGAGCCTGCCTTGGCGTAGGGAAGGGGAACTCACGCTATGGGACTACCTGGCGTGGCCCCATAGCGTGCTGAATAGACTTCGGGCCCCAGGTGAGCAAGCGAGTTTGTGCCTGTCGCCAATTTGGCAGACACGACGCCTATCGGAGGCCAAAGAAGCTCAGTATCGCAATCACGATGACGACTGCTCCGACGAGCCAGATTATGTTGTTCACGATATCTCTCCCGAAATTGTGTTGCTGAGAGTGAACTCATCAGAGCCTACTAATGTTCCCGCGTTCTTCGGCGTCGAAACAAAATGTCCGCCACCCTTCGTCGAACTGCGGACCAAGGTCGGAACAGGGTATGACTGAAGTCCTGGGGTCGCAGCCATAGGTCTGGAGGCGGCAACCTATGCCCTCCCAATACATTGCAAGCAGGCTGCCGAGTATGAGTCCCTTCATCGGCGGTCAATCGGGTGCCCGCCATTCTCAAGAGACTAGCGGGCACCCGATTGTTTGTGGCACCGCCAAGCGGCGTGGCGTATTCGATAGAGAGGCCAACAGTGACCTTTGTCCAGAGATCAGTGCGTGAAGGGGTGACCCGACCCGCAAACGACAACGACAGTCCTCCTGAAGTTTCTTCGGTCCTTGACCTCATACCGTCGGCTGACGACGACAAGGTCGCTGACCTTGTCAGGCGAACAGAGCGCCTGGCGATCGCCGTGCTGATCGCGATGGGGATTTTGCTGATCTTGGCACCGGTGGCCTACTTTGCACTTGCTTACGGCATCTGAGACGGCCTGATTGGTCGTCTTCCCGGAAGGCGCGTGCCGACGGTCTTGCTCATAAGGCAGATGCTTCACACCACAGCTCAGGTGATTGAACGCGATGACATGGAGGGTCGTGCGCAGCGCTGCTTTGCCGAGCTGCGCAACGCCTCGGTCGGCTCTGAAAGAGCGTCCTGCCTACAAAACCTGGTGGCGAAATTCTCTCTTTCGACATGCCGCAATGCTCGGCAGCAGCGCTCACTGATCGCGCCGCGTGACCCGACGACGCCACTCGGAACCAAAGGGATGGGACGCGGTTATCCCCGCGAAGGGCCAATTAGCAGACGGAGATATTGCAATGAAAACAATGATCGTAAGCGCATTGGCGCTGTTTATCGCGATGCCGACGATAGCATCGGCAGCCGAAGCTGATGCAATCATCGCAACCCATCATCGACATCATCACAAGACCGTCAAGGTCATCAATGATCAGGGTCAACGCCTTCATCACCGTAAACACAGCGCGGTTGCGTTCTACGACCACGGCCGCAGACATCATCGCCCGGATACTGTCATCGTGACCGGCTCGATCGAGCGTCGCCATCACAAGGCCGTCAAGGTCATCAACGATCAGGGTCAACGCCTTCATCACCGTAAACACGGCACGGTTGCGTTCTACGACCACGGCCGCAGACATCATCGCCCGGATACTGTTATCGTGACTGGCTCGGTCGAGCGTCGCCATCATCGGCATCATCACGTTATCATCCAGGACGATAACGACTACTGATCCTTTTCGCACGGCCCGGCTCTGTGGATGGAGTCGGGCCGCGTGGGGAGTCAGATAGCCGCCGACGGCAGCCACTCACGGCGTCTGTAATCATGGATTCCAAGAGGCATGTGAATTGGCTGGGGCGCCAGGATCCTCGGTATCCATGTTATCTCACCAAAAGTTTGAACGAAATCAATCACATCGTAGCAAGGGTCGGATCTGAGATAAAGTGCTCTGTAGCAATTATCTGGGTTTGAGTGGAAACGAGACCGACTCATAATTTGGGCAGGCGGGGTTCCCGCCAATGGCCCGTACCTCAAGGGGCCCTATGCCTCGTCAGCTGATGCCTAGATGTCGACTCGGCATCTCGCGGATAGGACGAGTCGATCATCTGGATATCCCCGTCGTGGGCCTTTGAAACGGCTTCCAGCAGCCGGTCCCACACACCTGCCCGACGCCGGGCAAATGCGTATCCACAGCGAACATCCGGGCGTTCACTCTCCGTTCGACCTTAGCGCAAGATTCTGCACAGCCGGATGGCATTTCAAGACCCTTCCAATTTTGAAACCCGCGTTTCACCGAAAAGAATGGCGGAACGGAACACGCCGCCATGATTAAAGCCAAGATCATGTAAACGGCCGGATGGTAACTCTCGGCAGGCACAAGCGGTTGGCCTCCGCAACACTGTAAGCAGAATAGCTGCCGCGGATTCCCGTTCTCGTCGATCGTCCATTTTTGGTCACCGGGATGGCCAAAGAATTTCGTCCCTACAGTCCCGGCCAAAGCCAGCGATCTCCACTTTGAGACCAGTCCGAAGGGTTCTGCAGTCTCCACGTCAGGTTTCGATCACACATCCATAAAAATTGGTTCGCATGTTTCACTGCAACGGAGAAAATGGCGATCATTGGCCTGACCTACGTCGTATAGGTCCACCGTTCATCAGGCTGAGCGGGAGAGATCGGCGAAGTGCCGACGCCGACGGAGCAACCCCCCAAGGAAACTCTCAGGCAAAAGTGACCGCACCGCCGAACGATCTGGAGAGTGACGCCTCGAGCGTCCACCGAAGGGGAAAGCCGGGAGTTCCGGTTAATCTCTCAGGTACCCGAGACAGATTTGGGGGGTCGCTGCGGGCCAGCCTCGCACCCATTACACTGTTCGGAGTTTAGAATGTCCAAGATTATTGTAGTTGGCGCCGGAATTGCCGGTGTGTCGACAGCTTACGCTTTGATAGAGCAAGGCTACGACGTGACTGTGGTCGAGCGGCGGCGCTACGCCGCGATGGAAACTTCATTCGCCAACGGTGGCCAGCTGTCCGCTAGCAATGCCGAAGTCTGGAATCACTGGTCGACCATCCTCAAGGGAATCAAGTGGATGCTTCGGCGAGATGCGCCCCTTCTCATGAACCCTACCCCGTCGTGGCACAAGTACAGCTGGCTGCTAGAATTCGTGTCCAACATTTCGCGATATCGCGAGAACACGATTGAAACGACCCGTCTGGCTATCGCGGCCCGTAAACACCTCTTCGAGATCGCTGACCGTGAAGGCATCGACTTTGATCACGTCCGTCGCGGCATCCTGCATGTTTGCTGGGACAAGGCAGGCTTCGACCACGCGCTGAAGGTGAACGAGATGCTGAACGAGGGTGGCCTCGACCGGCGTTCGGTGACGCCCAGCGAACTTGCCGGGATTGAACCTGCATTGCATGGCAATTTTTATGGAGGATTCTTCACCCCGTCGGATTCTACCGGCGATATTCACAAATATTGCGCGGGTTTGGAGAAGGCATGCTCAAAGCGTGGCGCCCAATTCATCTATGACGCTGCGGTGAGCCGGATTGAGCGCCGGGATAGCTTCCACCTCGTTTGCACAACTGGTGGCGCCGATCAGACGCTGGAAGCCGACGGCATTGTAGTGTGTGCGGGAACAAATAGTCGCGATATCGCTGCGATGTTCGGGGATCGCATCAACATTTATCCGGTGAAAGGCTATTCAATTACGGTGGAGTTGGACGGGTCTACGGCAGATTCCTCGGCGCCCTGGGTGAGCATTCTGGACGACCGCGCGAAAATCGTAACCAGCCGTCTCGGCGCTGCGCGTCTGCGCGTGGCAGGGACCGCAGAATTCAATGGTGTCAATTTCGACATCCGGGAAGATCGCATCAGACCTTTAGTCGACTGGACACGGATGATGTTCCCGAAAGTGGCAACTGAACACGTTGTGCCGTGGGCAGGGCTTCGACCGATGATGCCGAACATGATGCCGCGGGTCGGCAAAAGCCGGGTTCCGGGTGTCTTCTACAATACGGGTCACGGGCATCTAGGGTGGACGCTTTCAGCCGCAACATCGGCCATGCTGGCCACGGTTGTGGCTACGGATCTTCCGGTCGATGCTCGTTTGGCTGCGTAGAAGACGTCCCTGTTTTAACGCTCGAGGAACTTGAACATGACTAATCTGACATTGGAAGTCGCCAATTCCAGTTAATAGGGTGTGCTCCACGGCAAGCGGAAAGGGTCTCAAGCCCTTGAGGGTTGCGGTTCTGGATGCTGGCGGCCACGTGATCGTGTTCCAAAAGCAGGATGGGGCTTCAATGCTCCGCTTTGAACTTGCATTCGGCAAGGCTTACGGTGCTTTGGCCGTCGGTTTCGGTTCACGCTGGCTCGACACTGCATCAGCCGACCGACCGCACTTTGTAGCCGGCCTGACCGCCATATCAGGCGGCAAGATACTCCCCGTACCCCGGGGGTGTCCTGGTGCGAGACAAGACCGATCGGTTGCTTGGTGCAGTGGGAATTACCGGAGATACATCAGACAACGATGAAGCAGTGGCCGTGGAGGCGATCGAGCTCGGCGGGTTGGATGCTCAGCCGGCCTGACCCGAGTCCGTAGGTCAGAGACGCAGATTCGTCGGCGGATGAGGCAGAATTGAAATAGCGTCTGCGCCTCCGGCGCGATTTTGAGATGGTTCGCACACCGGGCGCCTTTAGAATGGCGGCTAGATGCAGCTGCCACGGCTGAAAACGTCCGGAAGAATAGGGTTGCGGAATGGATCAGGAAGTCCCCCACGGCTTTGCGCCGACTGAGTTCGAACAGCGTGTCAGTCGGGCTCAGCGGTTGATGGGCCAACATCGCCTGGACGGCTTGTTGCTCACTTCGATGGACAACATCCGCTATTTCATTGGTGTCGATTCCACGTTCTGGGAAAGCTATACCCGACCTTGGTTTGTGTTAGTGCCTGCTACCGGGGCGCCCCTAGCCATCATTCCGGAGATCGGCAGGGCTATCATCCAGAAGACCTGGATCACGGAAATCAGATCTTGGCCCTCGCCTCGGCCCGAGGACGAAGGCACTTCTCTCGTTGTCACGGCAATATCCGACCTGACCCGGCGACACGGACGGGTCGGAGCTGAGCTTGGTTTCGAACTGCGACTGGGAATGCCGGTAACGCAATTGAATGCGATCATCGGTGGTCTGAAGGGCGTCGAGATTGTTGATGGTGCAAGCCTGATTTGGCAGCTCCGCATGATCAAGAGCCAGGCTGAGGTCAGTAAAATAAAAAAGGCTGTCGACATCGCGGGCGTCGTATACGCACAAGTGCCCGATTTCGTTAAAATCGGCGATACTGAACGTACGATCCTTCGGGAATTCCGGGGTCGCCTGAATATGGGCGGCGCCGGCGCTATTCCAACCCTCATTTGCAGATCCGACGTCGGCGGGCCTTTCGAGATCACGGGGGGTCCTAGGGACCGGCCAATCGCTGATGGCGACCTACTCTTCATAGACACGGGCACGACCTACGACGGGTATTTCTGCGACTACGATCGCAACTACCAGGTAGGCAGCGCTACGGATGCCCTACGGTATGCTCAAGACAAGGTTTGGGACGGGCACGAGATTGGTCTTCAGACGGCGACAGCAGGGGTTACTGCCGGATTTGTCTTCGAACAGATGGCCAAGGCGCTTTCTTCCGGCGTGACTGACCTCAACAGCAACGGGCGAATGGGGCATGGACTTGGGTTGCGACTGACCGAACCGCCGTCAATTCGACTGGAGGACAACACGGTTTTGCAGCCAGGCATGGTGCTCTGCATTGAGCCTGCCTTGGAGTACGAGCCCGGTAAAATCGTCCTGCATGAGGAAACAGTTGTGGTCACTGAAGGAAGGGCCCAACTACTCACCCTTCGGGCGCCGAAGCAGCTAGCCCAGATACGCTGACAGGGCTCTATGGTTCGCCCGAGCTCTATTTGGCGGCGAGATAATTAGCGCCGCTGGTCATATGATCGAAAGTTCCCCCGCAACCTCCGCAAACGCTTCCAACGCACGATCTATATCGGCAGCGGAATGCGCCGCCGACATCTGGGTGCGGATACGTGCCTGGCCCTTCGGCACCACCGGGAAGGAAAAGCCGATGACGTAGATGCCGCGCTTCAGCATGCGCGCCGCCATCTCCTGCGCCAAAGTTGCGTCGCCCAGCATCACCGGAATGATCGGATGGTCGGCCC